>CAXBFT010000145.1:0-5453 GCA_963974945.1 uncultured Alphaproteobacteria bacterium | reverse complement strand
AATAAAGAAAGACTATACAATGAATAAACTATCACAAAAAATTGCAGTCGGCCTTCTAAGCGGCGCTGCGGCGTTCTCGAATGTAAACGCAGAAACAACAGAGCATGATCATCATACCATGAGCGAGAGCAATGGCGCGCAAATCATACAAAATAGCCCGATACAAAACCCATCATTAGCAGGCACCATAAACGAAGACGGTAAAATTGTGACGGATGCAGATTTTGAAGGCCAAAAGCGGTTGATATTTTTTGGTTTCACGCATTGCCCCAATATATGCCCGACCGGAATGGCGACAATCAGCGCGGCCTTGCGTAATATAGAAAAAAAGCACGGTGCCGATAGCCTTGATGATCTTACCGTATTACTGGTTTCAACTGATCCCGCGCGTGATACCCCCGCACAAATGAAAGAATGGCTTGGGTATTTCCATGATAAAATTATCGGCTTAACAGGTGATGAGGATATACTTAAAGAGAAAGCGGAAAATTATCGCGCCAATAAAATAGGCCATCATTCACCTTATTTATACATTATGGATGAACAAGGCGCATATATGGATATTGTAAGCACCCAAAAAGGCGTTGAAGCGGTTGAGAATAAAATCGAAGAAAACATCTTTAAAACCGCCCCGAAATCAGAGCATGACCACCATATGCATCATGATATGTAATTAAATGATTTAAGGTCGATTCCCAAAAATGGCACTGCCGACACGAATAAAGGTCGCGCCAAGGGGAATCGCCTTCTCATAATCATCACTCATCCCCATACTCAGATGAGGCAGGCCATGATGCCTCGCCATTTTTTGTAGCAAGGCAAAATACAGCGCCGCAGGCTCATCAACCGGTGGGATGCACATTAAACCGATAATATCCAAACCGCATTCATCACGGCAATAAGCAAGAAAATCGGGAAGATCGGCGGGGGCAATGCCTGCTTTTTGCTCTTCCTCACCGATATTCACCTGAATGAAACATGGTATTGATTTGCCCTGTGCCTTTAATGCATCGCCCAATTTCCGTGCGAGCTTCTCACGATCAATGGTGTGGATCACATCGAATAAGGCAATGGCATCATTTATTTTATTTGTTTGTAGCGGACCAATCAGGTGCAACGTCAAATCAGAATAATGCGCCCTTGCCTGTGACCAGTGCTCAGACGCCTCTTGCACACGGTTTTCACCGAATACACGATGCCCCGCATCCAGAGTTTGGCGTATCTTATCATCATCCTGATTTTTACTGACAGCGATTAACGCAATATCATGCGCATCACGCCCCCAATTTGTGGCAGCTTTATGGATGGTATCGTGAATGGTTTTTAAATTCTGTGTAATAGACATGGCCAACAGTATGAAGAACGAAAATTGAGAATCAAGCAAAAAGAAAGGGCGCAAAAAGCGCCCCCTCAAAATTCTTTAAATCAGGCTTCGATTAGAAGTTGATTTGTGTACCCAAAAGAAGAGCTGTACCATCTGCATCAGCTGCACCATTGTTGTCTTGCTCTAGGTGCTGGATTGATCCACGGAATGACATGCCCGGACCATACTGGTAAGTAACACCACCAGTGTAACGGTCAAATTCAACGCCATTATCTGTGTCAGCGTTAAAGTATGTTGCACCAAGTTTGAATGGACCAGTTGTGTAGTCAACACCAACAACAAGAGTTTCTGTGTCGCCAGTATCTAATGCATTGTTGTCTTCTGAGTAAGAAGCACCAATACCGAATGGACCGATATCAAGGTCTAAACCAACGTTCCATACTTTGCGATCATCCAAAGCTGCAGCAGTACCATTTTGCTCGCCATGAGAATAACCCGCACCAGCGATCACACCAACATTTTGGAATTGACCTTCATAACGTGCGCCAATTTCATATGTTTCGCTAATGTCATCAAGTGGTGTAGTTGTCTCTGTACCAACGCCACCGAAGTCAGATGCATTATCTGTGTCAGGTGACATAGTCAAACCAACTTGGAAACCGGAAAAGATTGGTGACAAATAAGTCAATTTGTCAGCTTTTCCTGATGGGTTCATGTCATAGTCAAGACGAGTAGAAGTCAAACCACCAGTTGTTGCGAAAGGCTGAATGTACTGACGAAGACCGTCAACGTTAGAGTCAGCAGATGGAGCAGCAACCTGTAGAAGGTAACCGGCACCGTCTTCACCACCAAAATTTACACGACCCCAGTTACCTGAGAAGTAAACATATGATTCGTTAATTGCAGCATTGTCGTCAGCTTGGTCAACGCTAAGTTCGAAATGCGCACCAACTGTAAGACCGTTGTCCAAAGTTGTTTCGCCACCAATGTGAAGCTCAGTATCACGAAGAATGTCAAAAGCATTAACATCTGTACCAGCAGTTTCGTCTTGATCTACGACTGCGCCGTAACCTTTGAAGTAACCGTCAACAGTAAGATCGATTTCCGCATATGCAGGAGCAGCAGCAAAAGCCAAGCCACTAACAGCAACGCTTGCAAGTAATAGTTTTTTCATTTTATTTCCTCCAATCAGACTTTTTCAAGAATGATTATTTGTTAAATATTAGTCCATAAATGGATTGAGTTAAGTAGAGTGTCCACCAGAATCTGATAAACTTGACGCCATTACGCCATCAACTTCGTCAATCGTCAACGCGGTTTTGTGTATTTTTTGCAACATTTTTCAGAGGTGTGTTTTTTTTGCAACACCACCATATCAATCATATTGTTGATTGGGGCGCAGTTTATGCAAACGGGACTTGAGCATAATAGCACTGCGTGGTAGTAAATTGCTATTCATAAAATTTGGTAAGGCACATTATAATGACAATGCAGAATTCAAATAAAGTTTTAGCGGTGATGTTCTTGGCAGGATCAATCCTCTCCCTTTCAGCCTGTAGCGGCGTAAAGACGGAAGCAAAATACCCGACAAGCGCCAATCGCGATAAAAGCCAATCGAATGACATATATAATAAGCCTAAAAGTGTTCTTGGTGATGATGGCATCAATCTATTCGGCAGCAAGAAAAACAAAAATGGCTCAGGCCAAGATGGCATCGGCGTGAACAGCTTCCTTTGGCGCGCAACATTAGACACGGTATCCTTTATGCCTTTGGCAAGTGCAGACCCGTTTGGCGGCGTTATTTTGACCGATTGGTACACCGCGCCTGAAACGCCGAATGAGCGCGTTAAGATCAATGCCTTTATTATGGGACGCGAGCTTAAGTCCGATGGTATCCGTATCCGCACATTCCGTCAGGTTCAAAACCGCGGCCAATGGGTAGATGCAGAGGTTTCAGACGATACTGCGCATAAATTAGAAGATGCAATCCTTGTGCGGGCGCGCCAATTGCGTATCTCTCATTTAGCCGATAAATAAACCTTTTGAGTATAAAACATGACCGAGCGATATAATATTAAAGAGACCGAGATTAAATGGCGCAAAGCATGGGCCGATGCCGATGCTTTTTCCGTCACAGAAAATACGGATAAACCGAAATATTATGTCCTCGAAATGTTTCCATACCCATCAGGGCGCATTCATGTCGGTCATGTGCGTAACTATACACTGGGCGACGTGGTTGCACGTTATAAAACCGCGCAAGGGTTTAACGTCATGCACCCCATGGGTTGGGATGCATTCGGCCTGCCTGCCGAAAATGCGGCGATTGAGCGCGGTGCGCACCCCAATAAATGGACGCATGAAAATATTGATGCGATGAAAGTGCAGTTAAAATCAATGGGACTTTCCATTGATTGGAGCCGTGAATTTGCGACTTGCGATCCTGAATATTACGCGCATGAACAACGCATGTTTATTAAATTCCTTGAAAAAGGAATCGCCTATCGTAAAGAGGCCATCGTGAATTGGGATCCGGTTGATAATACCGTTTTGGCCAATGAGCAAGTGATTGACGGATGCGGATGGCGTACAGGCGCACCGGTGGAGCGCCGCAAGCTTAATCAGTGGTCATTAAAAATCACCGATTATGCAGAGGAGTTGCTTTCTTGCCTTGATAATCTTGATCGCTGGCCTGAAAAAGTGCGCTTGATGCAATCAAATTGGATTGGGAAATCTGTTGGCTTACAATTCAAATGGAACGTTGTTGGCCGTGACGGGCAAATAGATGTCTACACGACACGTCCAGATACATTATTTGGCGCGAGCTTCATCGCCCTTGCCCCTGACCATCCGATGAGCGCCGAGCTTGCAAAAGGTAAAGAGGGTTTTGATGCCTTTATCAAACAATGCCAAGCCGCCGGAACATCTGAGGCTGCGATTGAAAAAGCAGAGAAGATCGGCTTTGACACAGCCCTAAAAGCCACACATCCGATTTTAGGGCGCGAAGTCCCTATCTATATCGCAAATTTCATCCTGATGGATTATGGCACAGGCGCGGTTTTTGGTGTGCCTGCACATGATCAACGTGACTGCGATTTTGCCAATAAATATGGCCTGCCTATTTTACCCGTTGTCCTTCCCGAAAGCGGTATTGAAATTACGAGCGAAGCCTATACAGGCGAAGGTAAGCTCGCCAATTCCCAATTCCTTGACGGCCTTTCCGTTGAAGACGCAAAAGCAGAGATCATCAAACGTTGCGAAGAAAGCGATACGGGCTTTGGCACAACGCAATATCGTTTGCGCGATTGGGGTATTTCTCGCCAACGCTATTGGGGATGCCCGATCCCGATTATTTATTGTGATGATTGCGGCGCAGTTCCTGTGCCGGATGAGCAACTTCCCGTTACCCTGCCAGAGGACGTAACATTTGATAAGCCTGGCAACCCGCTTGTTCATCATGCAACATGGAAAAATTGCGATTGCCCGAAATGCGGCAAAGCGGCGCAACGCGAAACAGATACCTTTGATACGTTCTTTGAAAGCTCTTGGTATCAATTCCGTTATTGCGATTCACAAAATGAAAATCTGCCGACAGATAAAGACAAGGCCGCCTATTGGATGCCCAAAGATGGCGGTGTTGATCAGTATATTGGCGGCGTAGAGCATGCCGTCCTGCACCTTCTTTATGCACGTTTCTTTACAAAAGCCATGCGCGATTGCGGCTTTGTGGTATCGGATGAGCCCTTTAGCGGCCTTTTCACCCAAGGCATGGTCACGCATGAAACCTTTAAGGATGAAAACGGTAAATGGATTTTCCCAACCGACGCCATCAAGAATGAAGCAGGCGAATGGGTTCACGCGGAAACCGGCGCACCTGTGACAATTGGCGCATCGATCAAGATGTCCAAATCAAAGAAAAACGTAATTGACCCCGAAGAAATTCTGGAGACCTATGGCGCAGATGCGGCGCGCTTATTTATCCTCTCTGATTCCCCGCCGGAACGCGATCTGGAATGGACAGAAAGCGGTATTGAGGGCGCGTGGCGCTTTGTGAACAAGGCCTTTGGCGCGATCACATCAATGAATTTACACCAAGGCGATGAAAATGCCTGTGGCGATAACGCCAAAG
>CAXBFT010000144.1:0-5557 GCA_963974945.1 uncultured Alphaproteobacteria bacterium | reverse complement strand
TTATTCGGGATGCTTGCCATCGCCTTTAGTGTTTGGTTATCGCATATTAAAAAGACAAGCATTGTAAAACCGCTCATACGGATTTTAATTCCAATTACATTACTTGCGCCAATATTCAGCATGTCCTATATCACGCAAAATATAGACGTGCCATCAAACCAACATGTCTACACATTCGGCAACCCCTTCTCACCGGAGAATCTCGCTCTGGCTTTAGAAGGTGATGATCCTGTGTTTGTGGAAATGACCGCGGCATGGTGCATCACATGTAAGCTAAACCACGCCGTTGCTCTCAATACAAATGCAACCAAATCGCTTTTTGAAAAGCATAATATCCAGTATCTGATCGGAGATTGGACAAATTCCGATGATGACATAACCGCATATCTTGATGCGTTTGGCCGCAATGGCGTGCCGCTTTATGTTTTTTATGGCAAACGAGATGTAAATACAAAAATTAGACCGGAACCAATTATTTTTCCGCAGGTTTTAACCTCAGGCATCGTAAAAGAGAATATAGAAAAAAATTAGCAACCCCCATTTTCATGTCAATACAACATAAACGATAGGAGTATATCCATGTTGAAAAAACTACCTTACCTAGCCTTAGGCTTGGCATTCATACCGGTCATATTAGGATTGGCAAACTGGCCCGTACAGGCTTCGGTCGAGATTGGCTCACCTGTTCCAAATTTTATTGCCACTGACATTAACGGTGAAGAATTTAATTTAGAAAAAAATCGTGGAAAAATCGTGGTTCTTGAATGGACCAATCACCTCTGCCCCTTCGTTAGAAAACATTATAGCTCCGGCAATATGCAAACCACCCAAAAAACAGCCACTGATAATGGCGTTGTTTGGGTTTCTATCATTTCATCTGCTCCTGGAAAACAGGGCAATGTCACCCCCGAGGAAGCACAAGCAATTGTAAAAGATGTTGGTGCAAATGCCACAACACGCATTCTGGACGAAAGCGGTGAAATTGGTAAATTATACAATGCCAAAACAACCCCGCATATGTTTGTAATCTCACCTGAGGGCAACCTTGTTTATAACGGCGCGATTGATGATAATCCAAACCCTGATCCTGCATCTGTAGAAACCTCAAAGAACCTATTGCTTGCTGCTTTAGATGATTTATCCGCAGGCCGCGTTGTCGCGATTCCACGCACTGCTCCATATGGGTGTTCCGTAAAATATTAAAAGATTCGTCATACATATCGCATCAATAATAAAAGGCCGGACACAAGAATCCGGCCTTTTTATGATTTAAAACAGTCGTCTAAAAAAGACACTTGTCAGAATCAGTGGAATTCAGTTACAATGTGTTTATCGCAATTCTGCGATTTCTGGATTTTTCATCTCATGTCCGTACAAAATAAAGTAAACATGCTTTCTAATGCTTCTCCTTTTGTATTACCACAAACGGAAACTGCCCGTTGTGCCATTGATGAAAATGGCATGATCATATATGCAAATGATGCCTTTGATCAACTCATTGATGTTCCACATGTGCAAGGAACACATATCCTTGATGTCTTCAGCTTCTCCGAAGATGTTGTCAGTGATATTCACGATTTAAACTCTCTTGAAACCGGTGAGCACGATGTCCATATAAAGGGCAACCCCATCATTACTGAATTTTACTTTGATTGGTTGGAAACAATTGATGGGCGAAAATATCTGATTGCTTCTGCCATTGATGATGGCATGGATCTTCGAAATGATGATGATCTTGATGGCCTTATATCGCGCATTCAAAAGTCCACGGCGCGCATTGAATTAAACCATGCCGAACTAAGCATTGTTGAAAAAGATGCCGCGCCCTTACAAGAAGATTTCGCCGCCTTTATTTCGATGAGCCATGACATTATGATCATCAGCGATCGCCAAGGTAAAATCCTTGATGCCAACGACTCGTTTAAAAATAATTTTGGCTATGAAGATCAAATGAATCGCATGTCCTTTATCAGCCTTTTTGAAGAAGATGATAAACACCAAGTCAGATCAAATATTCATAATTTGATTGTTGATACTGATCTAAACGATTATCAAATGATTGATTTTGAATCGCGTGTTTATACAGAAGACGGACAAAGCCGTTGGGTTGAATGGCGACAAAAATACCAAAATGGAAAAATCTATAGTACGGGCCGCGATATAACCAATATCAAACGCCAACAAAACGACCTTAATCGTAGACAAAAGCAACTCTCAGAGGCAGAAGCCATTGGGCGCATGGGGCATTGGCATTGGCTGATCGGTGAAGATGATATTTCATGGTCAGAAGAAATATATAGAATTTTCGGTGTCGATGAAAACCACTTTACGCCAAGCATAAACAGTCTGAGTGATCTGGTTCATAAACGCGATATCGGCCGTGTGGTTCAGGTATTTCAACGCGCCATTATCGAAGAAAAAAACTATGATATGGAGTTTCGTGTCGTTCGCCCCGGCGGTGATATACGCTATATCATGTGTGAAGGGCGTTGCGAGAAAAACTATGACGGTGAGGTCATTGCCCTGTTCGGCATCATGCAGGATATGACAGAGCGCATGCTCTATGAAGAGGAGCTTCGAAGTGCTAAAGATGCATCAGAGCAAGCCTATGCAGCAAAATCACAATTCCTCGCGAATATGAGCCATGAATTACGTACGCCTTTAAATGCGATTATCGGCTTTTCCGAGATGATTGAAACACAAATGCTTGGCCCGATTTTCAATGAGAAATACCTTGATTACGCAAGCAGCATCAAGGAAAGCGGCGAACATCTTTTAGATCTGATCAGTGATATTTTGGACATGTCTAAAATTGAGGCAGGCAAACATACACTTGATTTGGAAGAAGTTAATATCAAGGATATTATATCGCGTGCAACTCATATGGTGCAAGGGCGCGCATCAGAAGATCAAGTTGATCTAAAAACGGAAAACATTGAAAATAGTGACATACAGCTGATTGGCGATCGACGCGCATTAACACAGATTTTCCTAAACTTACTTTCTAATGCAATTAAATTCACACCTGCCCATGGCTCCGTCTGGATCGAATGTTATCCACGAGAGGAGCATCTAAGTATTAGAGTTTGTGATACAGGTATTGGCATTCCTGTGAATAAACTGGCCGCCGTTCTCAGACCCTTCGAACAGGCAAAATCGCAATATGTACGCGACCATGAAGGGACAGGATTGGGGCTTTCTATTACAAAAGAACTTATTGAATTGCATGGTGGAGCAATGAATATTGAATCAACTGTGGATGTTGGAACAACAGTAAGCGTACGTCTTCCGTATGTAGCAAAGTCATAACAAGATTGATGTGTGTTATTTAAGAATTCATTGATTCAATTGGATTATTACTATTATTTTCTGCCTCTAGGCATGCCTTTAACCCTTCTTTATAATTCGGATATAAAAGACGTACACCAAGATCATTCTTAATTTTATCATTATGTACGCGCTTATTATCTGCATAAAAACTACGGGTAATAGGTGCCATGTCAACTTCATAGAAGTCCTTGATCGGCGGTGATTTGATGCCAAGCATCTGGCACGCATAATCAATCACTTCATGGCTAGGTGCGGGCATATCATCACAGATATTATAAATTTCCTCTGCCTTTGGATGATCCATAGAAGCACGTAGTATTTGTACAATATCATCAATATGGATGCGGCTAAAAGCATGACCGGGCTTATTAATTCGCCTTGCAATACCAGAGCGAACAGAATCAAGTGCGCTGCGCCCCGGACCGTAAATTCCTGCTAATCTAAAGATATTCACCGGAAGGTTATTATTCTGTGCCAAAGAAAGCCATTGTTCTTCTGCCTTTAGGCGGCGCGAACCACGCTTTGTTGTCGGGTGAAGTGCAGAATTTTCATCAACCCAACCCCCATCACGATCACCATATGCGCCGGTAGTAGAGAGATAACCAACCCATTGTAAATTTTTAAGATGTACAATTTCTTCTGCGTGTAACTGAAAAACAGGATCACCATCATCATCGGGCGGTGTAGAAATTATAATATGCGTTACATCACGCAACATATATAAAAGATCTGGTAGAGGTAAATCATTATCAAATAAATGCGCCTGAATACCTCTCGCGCGCAAATCTTTACGCTTATCAGAATCGCGTGTCGTACCAGAAATACGCCATCCCCCCTGCTGCATCAGGGCATGCCCTAAATAATCGCAGCAATATCCAAAACCAAAACAAAATAAATGCTTTTCATTTTCCATTAATCAACCACTCCGCCAAAAATATTTTTATGCTAATTTTAAATAGCTTGTTATTGGATCAAACCCAGGTACAACTTCTTGCGCAAACCCTTGAAAACTGGGGCGTTCTTTTACTTTTTTATACCAATTATGTGCTGATTCATGTTGCTCCCACGGAACATCTCCGATGTAATCAATCGCAGAAAGGTGAGAGGCTGCGGCAATATCTGCCAAAGAGAATGTATCCCCCGCAATCCATTGACGGCGCTCAGTTAGAAAACCGATATAATCGAGGTGATAATGAATATTTGCGCGCCCTGCCCGAACGGTTGGACCATGCGGCTCACCCAGATTAAGGATAAACTTCATAAGGCGTTCATTCACCAAATTCTCTGTCACTTCTTTGTTGAATTTACGGTCAAACCAATTCACCAAACGCCTTGTTTCAGCGCGCTGCACCGGGTCACGGCCAATCAAATTCACCTCAGGATAGACCTCATCCAAATACTCACAAATAACCTGAGAGTTTGATAATATGGTGCCATCTTGCTCAACCAAGACAGGTAAATCACCTGCAGGATTCATCGCCAAAAATTCTGTTCTACGTTCCCAAGTCTTTTCAATCTCAAGAGTGAACTCAAGGTTTTTCTCCGTCAAAGCCATACGAACTTTACGTGCAAAGGGTTGAAGCCAGAAATGATACATAATTCTCATAATATTAGTCTACCGCAGAACGTGAATTATGCAATCGGCAACTGTAAAAATTTATGAAAAAGAATTTGCTACTTTCTATTTGCTAGGGCATTTATGCTGATTGACATATCAATATCCCCACCAATAGCATCAACACTTTCCCATTGTCCTTGCCCGATATCGAAAACAAGACGGTCTAGCGACAATGTGGCGTCAACTTGAGCTTCCTCCACTCCCTGATCGTTTTTAGAAATATGAAGCGTAAATGGAAATTCTATTTCTTGGCTTATGCCATGCAACGTCAAATTACCTTTAACATTGTATTGACCATCTTCCGATTTTGAAAAATCAGTAGATTTAAAATATGCAAATGGATAAGCAGAAACATCAAACCACTCCTCTGATATTGCCTGTTTATCACGATCATCACTGCCTGTCTTAATACTCGCTATATTGATCGTAATATTTACAAAGGATTCTTCAAGATCCGCAGGATCAAAAGCAATATCCCCCTTAAATTCACCAAAATTCCCTTCAAAGCTTTGCCCATATTGAGTCGCTGTAAAATTAATGCTGCTTTGTTGATCTTGTATTATCCATTTTTGTATATCCGTCTCCACGACAACTTGTTCCGTTGCATCA
>CAXBFT010000143.1:0-5559 GCA_963974945.1 uncultured Alphaproteobacteria bacterium | reverse complement strand
ATGACTTGGCGGATTCGATGACACAGGCTATACTGAGATTTAGGCAGGGTGGTTTTATTGCCACTCGTTTGGATGAAAATGACGATGGCGAACACGCTTATAGGCAGCGTAGAGAATATTACTAAAGGAGTAAAATAATGAAGAGTCCTAGTAAAAGTCAGGTTGGTTTGAAAAAACTACCTAAGAAGGTTCGCAAAAAGATGGGTTATTTAAACAAGGGGGGTAGTGTCGAGGTTGATGGCGTTATGCAGGAGCATTATAGGCAGCTTGAGGATGCGCCTATGAGCGGCGGCACTGAAAGCGGTCATTCTCGTGGCGGTGGCGCGGCGTTACGCGGCACGATATTTCGTGGTGTAAAGTAATGCCAAGAATTACCATAGATGTTCAGCTACCTTATGGCGACATGGATGAGGACGATCCTATTGTTGTTGAAGATGTAGTTGATGAAGATGTTGAAGAAGAGTTTGATATTACGTGTCCCACTTGCGGGGCTGTAATAACTGAAGAGGTTGAGGCGGATTAAGCTGGTGTTGAATGTTCCTCCCGACACGATGTATCAGCGGTTCCTAACTTTGTTGGTAGAGCTTTTTTGCCTCAACACCCTAACAGGAGTTTTTAATGGCTTTTATAGATCGTGATTCTGGCGCGGGTGGAATACCTGAAATGCCAATGGTTCCTGAGAATGGTATTATGGCTGAATTGCCTGCATTGCCTGAAAATCCCGGCGTGTTTGAGTTTAATGATGGCAGTGCCGTTGTTGGAGAATACGATGACCCTTCAGAGGTGCAGGAGCCAGTTGCTTTTGACGCCAATTTAGCTGAATTTATTGAAGAGGGTAGTTTAGGTCGCATTGCATCTGATTTAGTTGGTTCTATTGATGATGATTTAGCATCTCGTGAAGATTGGGAGGATACATACAAGCAGGGCTTGGAATTTCTTGGTATGAAAACTGAGGATCGAACTGAGCCGTTTGTAGGATCGTCAGGGGTTATTCATCCATTACTGGCAGAAAGTGTTACGCAATTTCAAGCGCAGGCTTATAGAGAGCTTTTACCAGCGAATGGCCCTATTAGAACGCAAGTTGTTGGCGCTCAAAGTGGTGATTTAGTTAAGCAAGCCGAGCGCGTTAAAGATTATATGAATTACATGATTACTTATGAAATGGAGGAGTATGATCCAGAGATGGATCAGATGTTATTTTATCTTCCTGTTATTGGGTCAACTTTTAAAAAGGTTTATCGTGATCCATTAAAGCAACGCGCTGTTAGTAATTTTATTCATGCGGAAGATTTAATTGTGCCTTATGGCGCTACTGATTTAGCATCGTCGCCTCGTATTACGCACCGCATTACTATGGATTCCAATGAAGTTCGCAAGTTGCAACTAAATGGTTTTTATATGGATATTGATGTCCCTGAAGATGGGGCGGATAATGATAATTTTAGTGAGGTAAAGGAGTCCATAAATGACATTCAGGGCGTTCATCCTTCTAATTCCTCAACTGACTTAACGCTTTATGAGGTTCACACATCTTTAGACATTGATGGCTTTGAGGACATGGATGCGCAAGGTGAGCCTACGGGTTTAAAGTTGCCTTACATTGTTACAATTATTGAAGACACGAATGAGATTTTATCTATTCGTCGTAATTACCTTGAGAACGATCCTATGAAACGTGCAGAGAAATATTTTGTGCATTATAAGTTTTTGCCGGGTTTGGGTTTTTATGGTTTGGGTTTAACGCACATGATTGGCGGTTTGGCTATGGCCTCAACGTCTATTTTACGTCAGTTAATTGATGCTGGAACTTTGGCTAACTTGCCTGCTGGTTTTAAAGCTCGTGGCGCTCGTATTCGTGATGAGGATAATCCACTACAGCCCGGAGAGTTTCGTGACATTGATGTTGTTGGCAATACGTTGCAGGCGTCTTTAATGCCTTTGCCATTTAAGGAGCCTTCAGGGACGCTGTATAACCTTCTAGGAACGCTTGTAGATGCTGGTCGCAGGTTTGCATCAATGGCAGACATGAAAGTGGCTGAGATGGGCGGAGAGACGCCCGTAGGAACTACTATGGCTATTATGGAGCGCGGCACGAAGGTTATGTCTGCGATTCACAAGCGTTTACATTATTCACAGAAGTTAGAATTTAAACTTCTGTCGAAAATATTTGCAAAAGACGTTGAGCCATATCCATACATGGTTTCTCAGCAAGTTGGCCCAGAAGTAAAGGCGCAGGATTTTGATTCAAGAATTGATGTTCTTCCTGTAAGTGATCCTAATATTTTCTCTATGTCTCAGCGCATTGCTTTGGCGCAAAGTGAATTGCAGCTAGTGCAGTCTAATCCTGAAATTCATGGTGGTCCTCAGGGATTGTATCAGGCGTATCGAAAAATGTATGAAGCGTTAGGCGTGAATAACATTGATGGCATTTTGCCGCCCCCTCCTCCTCCACCACCTCCATTAAACCCTGCGAAGGAAAACCAAAATGCATTAATGGGACAGCCATTGCAGGCGTTTCCAGAGCAAGACCATCAGGCGCACATAGAAGCCCATATGGCGGTTATGTCCACACCTGCTATGCAGTTAAATCCTAATGCAATTATGTCTTTACAGGGGCATATTCAGGAGCACATTGGTTTATTGGCCGAAAGTCAGGCGCAAGAACAAATTATGGAGCGTATACCTCCTGAAATTCAACAAAACCAAGAGCAAATGCAGCAAATGATGCAGAAAATAAAACCGCAAATTGATCAAATAGCGGCTACTATTATTGCTGATATGTCTGAAGGTTTGGCGCAGGCTGTTGAGCCGCCGCCAGAATCTGATCCTTTGGTTGATATTCGCAATCAGGAATTGCAGCTTAAAGCGGCTGATATGCAGCGCAAAACATCTGAATTTGAGTCTAAACAAGCGTTGGAGCGTGAAAAGGAACGCAATGATGTGTTGGTAGATCAGCAACGTATTGATGTGTCTGAAGCAGCGTTGCAGGACAAGACTAGAGTTGCTGAAGATCGTATTCAAACGCAACGAGACATTGCGGAAGACCGCGTTAAAACGCAACGAGACATTGCAGCCATAAATGCCATGCAAAATGACAGAGGGTAAAGTTGTAGATTTTCCTAAAATTAGTGAGGTAGACAAGCAGTTTATTGAGTTGGAGCGTCAACAGCAAATAATACGACAACAAGCCATAGAAATTTTAAAAAAGGGGAGTAAAGATGAGTTCTTCGGTAAGACAAAAAATAAATGAAGTAGTTAAGTCGGTTAAACGCGCCAGATACGCACCAGAGCCTGTAGCTGTTGTTGAGCCAAAGCCAATTATTAAACAGGAGGTTGTTGATGAAGCGCCAAAGCCTGTTAAAGAAAGCCCAGCAATTGAAAAGCCGCAATTTAAAAAAGTTGGCAAAACCAAAAGAAAAGTATCCAAAAAGGTTTAGTAAAATCTCAAAAGCCCAAAGATTTAGGGGTATTTTGTAATTTTATGCTAATAATACTTGTGTATCCCGAACATTTTTATACTATGTGTGCGGGAGATTACACATGGATGCTATACATTTAGTTGAATATTTGTTGAAAAGTATTCGTGACCGCGATTCTCGTTTAAAAGACAGGCTCGCGGACGGTTCGATTTCATCTTGGGATGAATATCGGTATATTGTAGGTGAAATACGCGGAATGGCCTACGTTGAAGATGATATAAAAACCGCGATGAAAGGCATAGAATTAGACGATGACTAAAAAATTGTTTGTTCCCGACCACGTTGCAGAAGCGGCACAAAATAAAAAAAAGCTGTCAAAGCCATTAGAAGCTGCATTTAGAACTCCACCAGAAGAAGACAAAAACGTAGATGATCCATCAAATATGAAGCAGTCTGCAATTGATCGACTGCCTCAACCAACAGGTTATCGCGTTCTTATTATTCCTTATTATCCTAGTGCAAAAACCAAAGGCGGCTTGCATATTCCAGATCAAATTAGGGAGAGGGAATCTTTTGCAACTGTTTCTGCGTATGTAGTTCGGCTTGGTCCTGATGCGTACAGAGATGAGCAAAAGTTCCCAAGTGGGCCTTATTGTAAGGAAAAAGATTGGGTTCTTATAGGAAGATATGCTGGAAATAGGTTTAAAGTGGATGGACTTGAGGTTAGAATCATAAATGATGACAACATTATATCTACAATACTTGACCCAACAGATATTTCGTATGTATAAGGTAAGGGAGAGCAAGGAAAATGTCTATGTCTGAAAACGTTCGTGAGAACGAAGAATTAGAAGCTGCGACTTCTGTTGAACTTAGTGATGAAGTTCAAGAGGACGTTGTGGAGGATTCATCTGATGATGAAACCCGAACAAGTGTTCGTAAAAAGTCCAGCGGTGACGATGAGCTAGAAAACTATAGTGAAAGCGTCCAAAGAAGAATTAATCAGCTTACGGCAAAACGCAAGCAAGCTTCAGAAGAAGCGCAAGCTGCACTTCAATATGCTCAACAGGTTCAACAGCAAAACAATCAAATGAAATCGCGTCTAGCACAGCTAGATCAAGGCTATCGTGCTGAGTATGAGGGCCGCATTACATCTCAAGAGGCGCAAGCTAAAAAGGCGTTAACAGAAGCGCATGAAGCTGGTGACTATGAGCGTGTTGCGGAAGCTCAATCGGCTTTGTCTCAGGTTGCTATAGAAAAAGAGCGATTGAGAGTTCAGAAAGCCAAGGCCGCGCAAAGTGCGCAACAGGCAAAAGTAAATGCTCAACAAAAACAGCAGCAACAACAACAGCAGCCTCAACAGCAACAGCAACAGCAACCCAGACCTCAACGGCAAGACCCTAAATTAGAAAGTTGGTTGTCTAAAAATGAATGGTTTGGCAAAGATCGTGTTATGACTAGAGCAGCACAGGCTATTCACGAACAATTGGTGCTGGAAGAAGATTACGATCCTAATACTTCGGATTACTACGCTGAGATCGATCAGCGTCTTAGGAAAGAAATGCCTAATAGATTTCAGTCGAAACAACGAAACGCCCAAGTTGTTACGCCTGCGTCTGGAAACGGACGGTCATTAAAGTCAGGGCGGAAAAGATCGGTGGAATTAACGCCGGGGCAAGTCGCATTTGCTAATAAAATGCGGATACCTCTTGAAGTGTATGCAAAAGAGGTTGTTAAAATTGAAAGTAGGAGTGAATAACATGGCTAACAGGACAGCGCGAGACAAAGATTCGCGGGAGCATGCAGAGCGTGTTCAAGAATGGCGTCCCGGTTCAGCTTTGGATGCACCCGAACCGCCAATAGGCTTTAAACATAGATGGATTCGTGAATCTGTCATGGAATTTGACGATAAAACAAACGTTCACAAAAAACGGCAAGAGGGCTGGGAACTCGTTCGTGCAGAAGAATACCCAGATTGGATTGGACCTGTAGTTGATGAGGGAAGAAACGCTGGCACCATTGGTGTTGGTGGACTTGTACTTGCTCGTATCCCTAATGAACTTGTGGAACAACGAAATCAACACTTTCAAAAAGTGGCTAGGAATCAAATGGATGCTGTTGACCGCGATTGGATGCGAGA
>CAXBFT010000142.1:0-5574 GCA_963974945.1 uncultured Alphaproteobacteria bacterium | reverse complement strand
CGGAACGCCGCCGCCTTTCACATATTCGCCGCGTACTGTATGGCCAGGGCCTTTTGGCGCAACCATAATAACGTCAAGATCAGGGCGTGCCTTAATCAACGCGAAATGGATGTTCAAACCATGGGCGAACATTAACGTTGCGCCCTGTTTCATATTTGCTTCAAGCTCATCACGGTAGATGTCCGCCTGATGCTCATCAGGTGTAAGCATCATAACAACATCTGCTTCGGCTGCTGCTTTTGCAGGTGACATGACTTCAAAGCCCGCGCCTTCTGCTTTCGCCGTGGAAGATGATCCGTCGCGCAAACCGATAATAACGCCGCTTACGCCGCTATCTTTGATGTTTTGTGCATGGGCGTGACCTTGTGAGCCATAGCCGATAATTGCGACTTTTTTGCCTGTGATTAGGTCAAGATTACAATCTTTATCATAGTAAACATTCAATGATGTCTGGTTTGCAGGAGTTGCCTGCGCTGCGGTACTGTTTGCCATTGTTTTAAAACCTTATATTCTTCATGTGTATGTAGAACGCAATAAACAGGGTTTTGCACGAAGAATCAAGTAAAAGGTTGTGTGTTAGGGGGGGGCTTATTTTATTTTTTGAGGCAAAGCTTTGATTTTGACAGAAATCATAAAACGCTATAGAATTATGGCAAGATATAAAAAATATTTCAGGTGATAAAAATGAGTGATAATAAATTTTCTGCACAAGCAATTCTTGACGGATACGAGGCTTTTGAAAAAAAGCCTTTTTTAAAGGCGTTGGATGCTTTGGTCATGGAAGCACAAAGCGATGTACCGTCTAGAGTCTTGGTTGCATCCAGCCTGAAAAAAGTTGTTGAATGTGCAAAAGCATTTAATGAAAGTCCGCGTCATCGTAATTTGGATATAGCTTTTTCGAATGAAGCGTCAACGTCTAAAGATATTTCCTCTTTATGGGATAATCATGAGGCATTTAAACAGGGGGTACGCAGTATTTTTATTGAAGCCTCGCAGTTAATGAATATCAAGAGCGGCGAATTGAATGCGGATGTAACGCTTGGTCATTTAATTGACTTTGCAGATGATGCAAAACAGAAATTTGCGGCGCGTTATGAAGCCCCTGCGATAGCGTAATGTTCAAGTCAATGAATAGAGATTTTTTTTAAAAGTGTTGAGTTTTTCTGTAAAATGATTTAGACCCAGCATCTTATAAAAAGGGTTTTAAACATGTTTGATAAAAATATTTTACCAAGCAAAAAAATTCTTTTCGAAGCGAGTTTGCTGCATAAAAGCTTCACTGTTTTGCAAAATGAAATATATGTTAAGGCACAATCTTTAAAAAATAATGCAGATATGTTTGTTCAGGCCGTGGAGTCAGAAAAATATGTTCAGGCATCAAAATTATTTGGTGTGATGATGGGGGCTTCTGATTTTATAACTGAGGGTATTAAGTTTTCAGATAAGACACTTGATGATCTTAAGGGGCAAAATGCCTTTCTAAAAACAGAGTATGCCAATCAACGCAAAATCTGGGGTCATGGTTATGGTATGAAATCCCAGTTTGATAAAAGCGCCAAGCAATATAGCGAAGAAAAACCAAAACTTTTGAAAATGACGCAGTTGATAGACCATGCCACGGCAGGTTTTCAAAAGGAAGTAATGCAAAACACCTCTCTTTCATATGATGACATAAAAGAAAGGCTTGGGCAGATTGCTGAACAGGTTAAAGGTTGTATGCCTCCGGATGAAAATGATCCTGTTCCTTTATAGGTAGGGCTATGAGGCGATTTTAATGCATGGCTTGGCTCACGGCGTTTTCAATGTCGATAAGCATCACCGCATCACCATTAATCATGTTATCTTTCATGCCATAATACGTGTCATCGATTTTCAGTTGATAAAGCGTAGCGTTATGCGTTGATGAAAAAGCGCCAAAATTTTCTTCAAACACGCATTCGTATTCTTTGTCTTGATCATACCAACCATCTGAAATTTTAGCAAAAATCATGAGATTGCGAAAACCGTTGCCAAATTCTGTTGAGGTTTTGAAGGTCGTGCGTTTTATATCGTGAATAGTATTTCCGTCTTCCATAAAAAGTGCGATGGCTGCTTTACACCCTTTTTGTAGCTTCACATCTGCTTGCTCTCTGGAGATGCAAGAGGTGAGCGAGGTTATGCAAAGAGCCGCAAGAGCCAACCGTCTCATGCCCTATGTGCCTATTGCTCTTGTTCCGCGCGATATGGCGGCAATGCCGGTGCGACTGACATCTACCAGGCCAAGCGGGAGCATAAGTTCAATAAAAGCATTGATTTTTTCTGATGT
The DNA here is from genome assembly GCA_963974945.1 of uncultured Alphaproteobacteria bacterium. GTDB lineage: Bacteria > Pseudomonadota > Alphaproteobacteria > Micavibrionales > Micavibrionaceae > UBA1672. The sequence goes on along the minus strand of CAXBFT010000142.1, from coordinate 3,269 downwards.
CCCTGTGATTTCAAAGACAAAGGATTCAAGCGTAGAATCTACGGCGCGGGCGCGGAAAATATCGGCGCTACGCAGGGCTTCGATGCGTTTTTCACCAGTAGTGCAAACAACTTTAACCAATGCCAATTCACGCTCAACATGCGGCCCTTCAATGGTGAGATCGGAAACCTCTAAAACAGGGATAAGGCGGTCAAGCTGTGCCTTGATTTGTTCAATCACCGCAGGCGTGCCGGAGCATAAAATAGTGATGCGGGAAAGATGCTCTGACTGGTTCGTTTCGGCAACAGTCAGGCTTTCTATATTATAGCCTCGACCGGAAAACAGGCCGATAACACGCGCCAAAACGCCTGGTTCGTTATTCACCAATACGGCCAGAATATGCGTCTCTTGTGCTTGTAATACAGGTGTGGGCGCGTAAACGCTGGCGCTTTTCTTTTTTCTGGTATTATCACTCATAATTATCAATTCCTTATTTGTTTACAAACTATCATATATTGTGCGGCGTTCCACTCCTCAATTCGTGTTCTCATCATTTTTCAGGCGGTAGACATCATATTTAGCCATTCTGTCTTTAAAGCCACCATCGATAAGATAGTCATGAGTATTTATTTCTATAGTCTCTTCTAAGATATAAGAACGCATAATCTGTGCAAAGTTTTTATTGTGTTCAGAGAAGAATGCAATAAAGTCAAAGTTTCCTTCGTCTTTATTGATTTGGAATGTCCCTATAAACAATGTTTTGGGCTGTAATCGCTTGAAGTCCTGCGCCGTCATGGCGGTATATTTTTCAACCATCTGTTGCTTTTCGATAGTCGTTAGCTGTTTGTCATTAGCGCCTAAAACAACCGGTAAAAACCAATAGCTTGGAAAGCGTGAGGCATGGGACTGATTGCTATAGGTTGCAAGTTGGTGGATGATTTCAATACTGTCATTGAAGATGAAGAAATCGCAATCTTCATACGCGCACTCATTGATGACCTTTATTAACGGGCGTGTTTTGAATATATCATGGGTGAGCTGAATATTCGGTATAACAAGGATTTTGTAAAAACCAATGATACTGAGGGCGATAGTCAGAAAGAGGGCGGCGCTTTGGGATGCATTTTTTCCAAGTTTAAATTCCCGCAGGATATGTAAGAAATTTTTATAAAGCAAAAGGTTAAAGCCACAGAAGAACAGCATGAGGGTCGGAGCGAGATGGTTAAGATAGCCTTTGCCTTGTAAATAATAAGGGGCCATCGATAACATGCTGAGAAGGAAAAACAGCACGGTGTATGATTTTAAATCCTGAACGGTTAGTTTTGAAATTAAAATGAATATGGCGCATAGGCTGATCGCGCCTAGCGTGACTTTTGTGATCCATGGTTCACGGATCAGGATATAGAGTTTTAAAACGTCGGGCAAAATGATGGTGAGGTAGTCAGAGAAGAGAGTTAATAAAACCACGCCATAACCCAGAGCACATCCACAAAGGTAAAGGCTGTCTTTATCCCAACATACGCTCAGACGTTTTTGAGTGATCAGGCGATGAGCGAGGATACAGGCGGGAATGATATAATATTGCGGCTTTATCATGATAAAAAGCGCGCCCATAGCTAAGATAAGATGCAGCGCTAGGGGCGTGGCTTTTATATTTTTTGTGATGGCAATTTGCGCAAGAATAAAGGGCAATAAGCTTAGGCTTATGAAATATTCGCGTTCTGCAAAATAGAGATGTGCGGCGATTGTGCTCACGCAGATAAAACTGCCTAGGATAACGTGTTTTTCTGTATCTGGAATCGTGGGGAGCAGGCGTAATGCCTGATGAAGCAACGCAATAGCCCCAATCAAGCAAGTGCAGCTATAGACAAAAACCGCGTGATAAAGGCTCATCCCCATATATTTCATCATCATTGCGGGGATAGCGTATAAAATTACACTTAAGGGCGGATTCGTATCGTAATAGGCATCGCTCATCGCCTCGCCCGAAATCATATGGCCGGCGGCAAAGGTCAGGTAGGTAATATTACCATTTAAAACCTGATTAAATTGCAACCAAAACCACGGAAGGGTCGAAAGCCCAATGAGTACATAAAAAATGTAGGGAATAGATCGGCAACAGCCAATATCATTTTCATCTACATTTTTCATATTTTATACCAAGCTTTTATCAAACGCGGCCGCATCAGGAGACAAGATCATCTCATTATGCGCCTTGCCTGATGGAATCATCGGGAAACAATTTTCCTTTTGCGCCACACATACATCAACGATAGTCACTTTATCGGTGGTCATCATTTCCTCAATCACGCCGTCAAGCTCATCCACTGTTTGTGCGCGCAGTCCAATACCGCCATAGGCTTCGGCCAGTTTTACGAAGTCAGGTAAGGATTCGGAGTAGCTCTCAGAATAACGCTCACCATGGAGGAGTTCTTGCCATTGGCGCACCATTCCCATCCACTGATTATTCAGGATAAAGATTTTAACAGGCAAACGATATTGCACTGCGCAGCTCATCTCTTGCATGTTCATCAGTATGGACGCTTCGCCGGCAACATCAACGACAAATGCATCAGGATGCGCCATTTGCGCGCCAATAGCGGCAGGAAGGCCATAGCCCATTGTGCCAAGGCCGCCTGATGTCATCCATCTGTTCGGCTCATCAAACGGCAAGAATTGCGCCGCCCACATTTGGTGCTGTCCGACCTCGGTTGAAACATAGCAATCGCGCTTATCCTTTTCCATGAAATGACGCAGGCGTTCAAGCGCATATTGTGGCTTGATAATGACATCATCCTTTTTATAGGCGAGGCAGTTTTTAGCGCGCCATTTTTCAATCTGGCTCCACCAATCGTCCAAAGCGGCTTTATTGGCCTTATAGCCTTTTTTCTTCCAAACCTGAAGCATAGCCTTAATCGCGCGCTCTGCGTCAGAGACAATAGCAATATCAATAGGTACGTTTTTATTGATGGAACTGGCATCAATATCGATATGGATTTTTTTTGAATTGGGAGAGAATTTATCAAGGCGGCCTGTTACGCGGTCATCAAAGCGTGCGCCAATGCAAATCATCACATCACAATCATGCATCGCCCAATTGGCCTCGAATGTGCCGTGCATTCCAAGCATACCAAGCCATTGTTTATCACTGGCTGGATACGCGCCAAGCCCCATGAGGGTTGAGGTGATCGGATATCCCGTGAGGCGGACTAATTCGCGCAAAACCACGCTGGTATTGGCACCTGAATTAATTACGCCACCGCCCGTATAGAAAACAGGCTTCTTCGCGC
>CAXBFT010000141.1:0-5611 GCA_963974945.1 uncultured Alphaproteobacteria bacterium | reverse complement strand
ACTTATCTTTGCGTCACATACAAAACAAGGCGATAAAATTAGTATTGATCCTTTTGAACTTATTTGTGGAAAATGTATTCAGGGTACATGGGGTGGAGGATCAAAGCCTGACCGCGATATTCCTATTTTAGATAAGATGTATTCAGAGGGGCGTCTGGATTTAGAATCTTTATTAAGCCACAACTATAGTCTTGATAATATTAACGAAGCACTGAATGATTTAGAAAACAGAAAAATTGTACGTGCTTTGCTTGTAATAGATGACGAATTTGCATGAAAAACCTTGGGGGGTGGCATGGATAAGCCAGAACAGCTAAAGTATGGCACTGTATTTATTTCCGGAATGTTTAATGTATTGCATCCTGGACATTTTCGTGTGCTTAAATATGCAGCAAGTTTAGGAAAAAGGCTAGTTGTAGGCGTTTTTTCTGATGCTCTTGCACCAGCTGTAACCGTTGGGCAACAAGAACGATTACAAAATTTAGAGGCGTTAGCTTTTATAGATGATGTCTTTATTCTGGATAAATCGCCTGATCTTTATATTTCTAAAAACAAGCCTGATATTGTTGTTAAGGGTTGGGAACACCATGATCAGCATAATCCGGAAAAGGAAATTGTAGAGGCATATGGCGGACGTTTAATTTTTAGCTCCGGCGAAGTTAATATCACAGGGTTCTCAAAATCAGAGACGCCTGAAAATAGTGCGATCAAAACAATTTCTAAGCCACAAGGGTTCATGCAGCGTCATAACTTTAATTCAATATCTTTACAGGCTATTTTAGAAAGATTTGAGTCTTTAAATGTTTGTGTTTTAGGCGATATTATAGTGGATCAATATGTTACATGCCAAGCTGTAGGTATGTCACGAGAAGATCCTACTATTGTTGTGCGTCCTGCTGGATCGGAATTTTATCTTGGTGGCGCCGGTATCGTTTCTGCTCATGCTAGTGGACTTGGGGCTCAGGTACATTTTCTGTCTGTAAGCGGGGATGATGAAGCAGGAAAATTTAGTGCAGATAAGCTTAAAGAATATGGCGTAAATGCGAGGGTTTTTCTCGATGATTCTCGTCCAACAACCCAGAAAAAACGTTATCGTGCAAATGGAAAAACGATGTTAAGGGTTAATGAATATTCAGATCACCCTATATCTCAAAAATTGCAAAGTCAGATATTAGATCATATTCAAAATATTATACATGATTTGGATGTGATTATTTTCTCTGATTTTAGTTATGGGGTATTACCACAAAAAATGGTCGATGCTATTACGGAATTGGCTAATGGTCATGGTGTTATTCTTGCGGCGGATAGCCAGACTTCCTCACAAACAGGAAATATTACGCGCTTTAAAAATGTTTCTCTTGTTACGCCTACAGAGCATGAAGCGCGTACAGCAACTAAAAACTATGTTGATGGTTTGGTAAAGCTGTCTGATGCAATGCGAAAAATGACTGATGCGCGAAATGTTGTTATTACACTTTCTGAAGAAGGTATATTTGTTTCCGGAGCAAGTGTGCAAAATGGAATAAAATTTGATATTATAAACGATAGATTGCATGCTTTTCAATCCTCTGCTGTTGATCCTGCCGGTGCAGGAGATGCTTTACTTGTCACCAGTTCAATGTGTCTGGCTGCTGGCTCTACGATTTGGGAAGCTATGTATATGGGGTCACTCGCTTCTGCTATTCAGGTTTCACGCGTAGGTAATCTTCCGCTTCAACATAAAGAGCTTAACGAGGTGCTTTTGTCATGAAGGCACTTTTGCTTGCTGCTGGTTTGGGTTCACGTTTAAAGCCAATTACCAATACGATACCTAAATGTCTTGTGCCCATTGATGAGAAGCCCTTGCTTGAATTTTGGCTTGATATACTCTCTGTGGTTGGCGTTGACGATTTCTACATTAATGTTCATTTTCATGCTGATGCTGTACGAGATTTTATTAAAAAATCAGCTCATGCGGATAATATCACAATTATAGAAGAAGATACATTATTGGGCACAGGGGGCACTTTGAAAAAAAACGCGCCCATGTTTTTTGATGATACATTTATACTAGCGCATGCAGATAATTTGTGTTTAACGGATTTTAAGGCATTTATAAATGCACATGAAACGCGCCCGCCAAATGTGGCTCTTACAATGATGACCTTTGATCCACCTGATCCAAAAAGTTGCGGTGTTGTTAGTTTAGATGGTCAAAATGTGGTGACTTCTTTTCATGAAAAAGTGGAGAATCCTCCAACGAGGCTTGCAAATGGCGCTGTTTTTATTATGGAGCCTGAAGTTGCTCTTTTTTCTCAAAATGTGGATGCAGACCATTTTGAAATTAGTTTGGATATTATTCCAAATTATATAAATCGAATTCTGGCATGGCATAATCACGATTATCATTTGGATATTGGTACGCCTGAGACATATGCAAAAGCACAAGATGATATTGAGATTTTACGGGCTTTATATAAAAAATTCACAGTTTAAGGGAGGTCATAGAGTGGCTGATAAATGTATTGTATTGGGAAGCACATCATTCGCGGGGGCGTGGTTTGTTAATGAGGCTTTAAGCAGAGGGCTTGATGTTATTGGCATAAGCCGTTCACCCGAACCATCTGATATATTTTTGCCATATAAAAGTCATCAAAACTTAGAAAAATTTACGTATTATCAGCTTGATATAAATGATGATAATGACAAAATTATTGCATTAATTATGGATGAAAAACCAGATTATATTGTGGATTTCGCCGGCCAAGGCATGGTTGCTCCCAGTTGGGAGTGGCCTGAGCAATGGTATAATACAAATGTTGTATCAAAGGTTAAAATCCATAACGCGCTTAAAAATGTAGATTTTTTAAAGCGATATGTGCGCATTTCTACGCCTGAGGTGTATGGAAGTACTGATGGGCTTATTTCAGAGCATACAAATTATAAGCCCTCTACTCCTTATGCGGTCTCTCATGCTGCCATTGATATGAGCTTGCGCGCATATTATCAGCAATATAATTTTCCTGTTATTTTTACACGCTTTGCAAATTTTTATGGTTCACATCAACAGCTTTATCGCATTACGCCGCGTGCTATTTACTGTGCATTGACTGGAGAGACACTACCTTTGCATGGTGGAGGAAAATCGATTAGGGCATTTATTCATGGGAAAGATGTTAGCGATGGTATTTTCAGAGCAATAGAAAATGGACAATTAGGAGAAATTTATCATTTTTCTACGGATGAGTTTATTACTATACACGACTTAGTTGAGAAAATTGCGCAATATGCACATGTATCAATGGATAGTTTTGTTAAAATAACCGAAGATCGTCCTGCTAAGGATCCTGCATATTTCATGTCCTCTGAGCGCGCTAAGTCTGAACTGGGCTGGGTTGTTCAATATGACCTTGATTTAGGTTTAAAAGATACTTATGAATGGGTGAGTGAGAATTTAGAAGAAATTAAAAAACTTCCAAAAGATTATATTCATAAAAAATAAGTTAACCACATTTGTAAAGAGATTCATCGCGTATGCAAAACACAATACAAAATTTTCTGCCTCAACAATATGATGAAACAGATCAAAAACCAATAAATCACAATTATTTATCCGATCAATTTGCAGATTATGAAGATATTCTAAAAAAAATTGGTGAGGTTGTTCGCCGTGGTGATTTTACACTTGGTCGTGCAGTTGATACTTTTGAAAAACGTTATGCGGAGCTTGTCGGCGTGAAGCATGCCATCGGTGTAGGCAGTGGGACAGATGCGCTTTTTTTATCTCTAAAAGCAATCGGCGTTGGGCCAGGCGATGAGGTTATTACAACACCTTTTACTTTTTATGCAACAATAGGTGCCATTGTTACGGCGGGTGCAAGGCCTGTTTTTGTGGATGTACGCGAAGACTATAATATTGATCCCCAAAACATTGAGGCGGCCATTACACCTAGAACAAAAGCAATATTGCCAGTTCACTGGTCTGGTAAGCCATGTGATATGGATCCAATACAAGCCATTGCAAAAACACATAACTTACATATTATTGAAGATGCTTGCCATGCTATAACTGCAAGTTATAAGGGGCGTTCTGCTGGGACATATGGCACATTTGGTTGTTTTTCTATGCACCCTCTTAAAAATCTTAATGTATGGGGCGATGGTGGTGTTGCATGTACGAATGATGACGACATGGCAAATAAAATGCGTTTGCTTCGAAATCATGGGCTTCGTGATCGTGACCATTGTGATGTTTTTGCATATAATTCAAGATTGGATACCATACAGGCCGTCGTCGCAGATCATTTGCTTGATAAGTTGCCTCATATTACAAATATGCGCATTGAAAATGCCAAATATTTGGATGAAAAATTAGGAAAAATTGATGGTGTAACCATTCCGCCCCGTGATGCAGGGGATATACGTCAAGTCTATCATATATATTCTTTGCGTTTTGAGCGTCGAGATGAATTGCAAATATTCCTTGAGAATAAGGGTATTGATGCCAAAGTGCATTACCCTATTCCAATGCATCTGCAGCCAGCGGCAAAAGAATGGGGCCATAAAGAAGGTGACTTTCCGATTGCTGAAAGGATCTGTAAGTCGGTAATGTCTGTTCCAGTTCATGAATTTATTACTCAAGAACAGCTTGATCAAATTGTGGATGCTGTTCAGGAGTTTTATGCATGAGTATTTCTTCGGTACCTTTTGTTGCTCTCGATCGACAGTATCTTAAATATAAATCTGAGATTGACGCAGCTTTTGAACGTGTGGCTCTTTCAGGTGTGTATGTCCTGGGACCTGATGTTGCCGAATTTGAAAAGGAACTTGCTGAAATCTGTAATGTTAAATATGCCATAGCCGTTGCTAATGGAACGGATGCTTTAGTTTTATCGCTTAGGGCGCTTGGTATAGGAGATGGAGATGAAGTAATTACGGCGCCCAATTCATTCATTGCTTCTGCCGGTTCTATAATTGCAGTAGGCGCAACACCAAAATTTTGTGATGTGAGAGATGATCACAATATGGATCCTACAAAATTAGAGGCTGTAATAACGTCGAAAACAAAAGCCATTATGCCAGTACACCTTACAGGTCGCCCTGCTCCGATGGATGAAATTAATGCGATAGCAAAAAAATATGGCTTGTACGTCATTGAAGATTCAGCACAAGCTATTGATGCTAAATATAAGGGACGAGCTGTAGGAAGCTTGGGCGATATGGGCTGTTTTAGCTTACATCCGTTGAAAAATTTATTCGTAATGGGTGATGGTGGATTTATTACATTATCAAATGATGATCATTATCATGCTATAAAACGGATCCAAAACCATGGACTGATTAATAGAAATGAGTGTAGCGAATGGGGGATGAATTCTCGCTTAGATACAATTTTGGCTGCGATGGGGCGGGTTAAATTAGCCCATATAGAAGAAATAACAGCTCGTTTCAGAGAAGTAGCAAGTATGTATAGAGAGGGTTTAAAAGATATTGTCAGTGTTCCTATTGATACGCCAGATGAGTTTTCTGTTTATCATAATTTTGTAATTTTGACGGATTATAGGGATGATCTTCAAGCTTATCTTCAAAAAAATAATATTGGGTGTGCAATCCATTATCCTATTCCATT
>CAXBFT010000140.1:0-5673 GCA_963974945.1 uncultured Alphaproteobacteria bacterium | reverse complement strand
CAAACGCTTTATCCCTGTTGATTGTGGTTTATTGGGTAATCATGGGGCGCTGACACCGGAATTTATTAAACAGATGGGCGTTTGGGGGCATTTAGAGGCCATAGATAAGCGTATGGGAAATGCGAATGATGCCTCCAAAATATTTGCATTTAAACAACATTTAAAGCCGCATGGGATTACAGAAGATAAAATCGATAAAGCCGCGGCTTATTGTATAGATCATGATTTATAATGCTGCGCAGGATTTGCATATTCCGTGCAGCTCGACATTCCAATGATGCAGGGTAAAGCCTTCGCCTTCCACCTTGTCCTGTAGTTTTTGGGGCAGGGTGCAAAGGTGGATTTCTTCGACATTTTTGCATGTATCACAGATCATAAATTGTGAACCACTATGATGATGATTCACGTCGCACGAGATATAGGCATTCATTGATTCGATGCGATGGATAAAACCGTGCTCCTCCAAAAAATCAAGGGCGCGATATGCTGTAGGAGGTTTGGGGTTATGGTGCGTTTTTCCCATTTCCTCTAACACCTCATAGGCGGTTACAGGCTTTGTTGCGCTATGGACAATATCAAGAGCATTAAGGCGTGGAGGGGTGATGCGCAAACTATGTTGTGCGCAATATTCCTCAAAGCTCTTAAGTGTTTTATTATTCATGTTTTCATTATAAACACAGAATCATCTTTGCGCTATTCTTCTTTAGCGTCATCAAATAAAGCGAGATATTGCTCATACCCTTCTTTTTTCAGATCAGCTTTATGAATGAATCGTAGCGCAGCCGAATTAATGCAATAGCGTTTACCGCCTTTGTCCTGTGGTCCATCATCAAAGACATGCCCAAGATGTGAGTCCGAAGCCGATGAACGCACCTCTGTGCGGGGGAGGAAGAGTTTTTTATCTGTTTTGGTGTCCACGGCAACACTTTGAATAGGCTGCGTGAAGCTAGGCCAGCCTGTGCCGGAATCATATTTATCAACAGATGAGAATAAAGGCTCGCCAGAAACTACATCTACATAGATGCCCGGTTCGTGATTGTCCCAATATTCATTCTTAAAGGGTGGCTCGGTGCCGTCATGTTGGGTGACGTATTTTTGCATGTCGGTCAAATCAGTTTTATTGAGCGGTTTTATATCTTTTGTTGGCATTGCTTTTTGCGCCTCCCCTTCGGCCATTGTTGCATTATATTGTGTGAAAATCATCGCGCCGCCAAGGGCGGTTATGGCTAAAGTTGCTAATGTTATGCGTGACATGGAACGCTCCTGTTCTTATATCTTATGCAGTATTATTCGGATGAAGCATTCCATAGGTTACATTTGTTGCGTAAACAGGGCAACAAGCTCCATATGGGATGACCAGATAAATTGGTCGATCAAGGTGATGCGCTCTAAGGTATATCCGGCCTCTATCAATATGCTTGCATCGCGCGCGAAGGTGGCGGGGTTGCATGATACAGCGACGATTCTTTCGACCGAGCTATAGGATAGAGCATCACTTTGCGCTTTTGCGCCCGCACGCGGTGGATCAAAAATAACGGTGTCAAAGGGCGCGAGCTCATCTTGTGATAGCGGTTCTTTAAATAGATTGCGGCGCTGCGTTGAGAGCATTTCATGAGTATTCGCCGAGAGAGCATTCATCGCCGCATCATCGCCGTCAACCGCGTGGGTTTTTATGCCTGCATCAATCAGATACCCCGCAAATGTACCACATCCACAGAATAAATCCGCGGCATTTTTTGCGCCCTTAGCATAGGAAAGCACGATGTCAGTTAAGGTCTGTTCGGCAATGTCACTGGCTTGCAGGAAGGTCGCGGGCGGTAGGAAAACAGATAATGCACCGAATGTTTTGATAACATCTTTGCGCTCTAATAATGGTAAAGGCGCAGCAAATTCATTATGACGTAAGGATAGTCGAGCAATATCAAATTGTTGCATCATTTCGGCAATGGCTTCGTGCTGCTGTAATGTGAAATCGCCATCATCTTGCCAATCACCTGTTAGAACCATGTCAATGCCGCCCGCCACTTGAATGGTCAAATCAACGCTGCGGCGCATGGGCGCGATGCATAGAAGATAGGGACGTAAACCTAAAATGAGGCGTTCAAGCGCAGGATCTAGAATTTTACACTGCGTTATATCGGTAATATTATGGCTGCGTGGTGTGTGGTAACCGATTTGTACCTTTTTATCTGATAGTTTTTGCACCGCTAAGGTCGTGCGGCGGCGGCCGGCATCGGGCAGGAATATGGGCTCATCCCAATGTTTAGGTGCGACATCGGCGCGTGCCAGTATGCTTTTGGCTTTTTCAATCTTCCATGCGCGATATGCATCTTCGCCCAAATGTTGCAGGGCGCATCCACCGCATGTTTCAAAATGCGGGCAGGGCGCATCCATGCGTTTAGGTGCAGATGCTTCAAGGCTTAGCAGATTTGCATGGCATCCGTCTTTCACGCCGCCTTCAATGCGTATTTGTACAATATCGCCCGTCATTGTTTTGGGAACAAAAATGCGCATATCATTATGACGCGCCACGCCATCACCATTCGCACCTATTTCCTCAATCTCTAATGTGAGGGTTTGTGGCGGAACTTTGCACTTTTTACCGCTGCGTGGTTTATGTTTTCGTTTGAAATTACTCATAATACTGTATTAACCACAAATCATATTGTTTTTAAAGGCAATAAAAAGCCCCGCGTGAGCAGGGCTTAATTTAAATCTTCGTATTTTGACTATTACTGGCAAGCCAAGCATTCTTCGTAGTTATTGGCCTCACCCAATACGCCTTGGGCGGCTTCATCGGCGGCCAGTTTATCGCTGGCTTGGGTGCGTTTCCATGATGCATCACTTTCCGCGCGTTGGATGGATTTAGAGCGGCAGTAATAAAGTGACTTACACCCTTTTTTCCATGCTTCCCAGTGGATGCGGTGAAGATCGGCCTTATCAACATTTGCAGGTAAGAACACGTTCACAGATTGCGCCTGACACACAAATGGTGTGCGGTCGCCTGAATGTTCAATGATCCAGCGCTGATCAATTTCAAAAGCGGTCTTAAAGACATCTTTTTCTTCTGATGTAAGCTCAGGAATGGCTTGGACAGAGCCTTCATTGGTGAAGATTGAGCTCCATGTATCGTCATTATCAATACCGCGCTCCGCCAAGATGCGTTGCAAGTATTTATTGCGCACAGGGAATGATCCTGAAAGCGTTTTATGGGTGTAGGCATTGGCTGCAATCGGTTCAATCCCCGGAGATGCACCACCACAAATGATAGAGATTGACGCAGTAGGCGCAATCGCCATCTTGTTAGAGAAGCGCTCCATAATACCATAGTCTGCGGCATCCGGGCATGCGCCGCGCTCATGCGCAAGCTTAACAGAGGCATCATCGGCCTGACGTTTGATCAGTTGGAACATACGACGGTTCCAAACTTTCGCCATCACACCTTCCATCGGGATCATTTTTGATTGCAGGAATGAGTGGAAGCCCATAACGCCCAAACCAACGCTTCGCTCACGCATCGCGGCATATTTGGCGCGCTTCATCGAGTCGGGCGCTTTTTCAATAAAGTCCGATAGAACGTTATCGAGGAACCTCATTATGTCTTCAATAAATGTCGGGTGGTTTTGCCATTCATCAAATTTCTCAAGGTTGACCGAGGACAGGCAACATACAGCGGTTCTGTCATTACCAAGGTGGTCTTTACCAGTCGGTAGAGTGATTTCGGAGCATAGATTTGACATTTTCACATTCAAGCCCGCCATTTTATGGTGGTCAGGGATTGCGTCATTCACATGGTCGATAAAGATGAAATAGGGTTCGCCCGTTTCTATACGCGCAGTAAGCAAGCGTATCCAAAGATCGCGTGCATTGACCTTATCAACGACAGAGTTGTCTTTTGGTGATTTCAATGCCCATTCTTCGTTATTTTCAACGGCTTCCATGAAGCGGTTCGGGATAAGAACACCGTGATGCAGGTTTAATGCCTTACGGTTCGGGTCACCGCCTGTTGGACGACGAAGTTCAATAAATTCTTCAATTTCCGGATGCCATACAGGCAGATAAATTGCAGCGCTACCGCGGCGCAAAGAGCCTTGTGATATTGCAAGTGTAAGGGAGTCCATCACACGGATAAACGGAACAATTCCTGATGTCTTACCGTTACGGCCGACTTTTTCACCGATAGAGCGTACATTGCCCCAATAGGAACCAATACCGCCGCCAAGAGAGGCAAGCCATACATTTTCATTCCAAAGGGACATAATGTTTTCAAGCGAGTCGCCTGTTTCATTGAGGAAACAAGATATAGGCAAACCACGGCTTGTTCCACCATTGGATAGAATTGGCGTAGAGGGCATGAACCATAATTTAGACATATAGTCATAGATGCGTTGTGCATGTTCGCTATTGTCACCATAATACATCGAAACGCGTGCAAATAGATCTTGATATTGTTCCTCCGGCATGAGGTATCTGTCGGTTAATGTGGCTTTACCGAATTCTGTGAGGTTTTCGTCTCGTGATCTGTCGATCTGAACACGATTACCTCTCTCCATTTGCGCGATGTCAAACATGAGTGATGCTCCCTTTTTTTATATTTTAATTCATTCTGATGAAAGAGTCTTCAAGGAATGTTGTTTTTTGACAAGATGGTTAACACAATGTGTTGTGATCATCTTGTATGTAACATACTAGATGTCGTGGGTTTTGCCAATTGGATTTTATTCCTATGTTTTTTGTGCGAATGGAAAAAGCATCTGATTCATCACATAAAAATCGACTTGTCCCATCTTTTATCCCCTGTGAAAAAAATCAAAATAGAAAGATTGTTGCGCAAACACCCCATATATCTAGTGGTGTTTTTTATCCCCTTTCCACATCTTTTCGTGCGTTTTTTGTGAACTCTGCTACACTGATTCTAAGCTTAAGTGCTTTGAATCCTTAAACAAATAGAAATGAGAATCATGCGCAGGGACAGACAAACCAAAATTTTAGCAACAATAGGGCCGGCAAGTGCCTCATCAGAGATGATTGAGACGCTATTTAAGGCGGGGGTTGATGTCTTTAGAATGAATTTTTCACATGGTACGCATGACGGGCATCGTGAGGTTATCAAGAGAATCCGCGCTGTAGAGGAGAAGTTTGGGCATCCTATTGGTGTTATTGGTGACTTACAGGGGCCTAAATTAAGAATCGGTAAGTTTAAGAACGATTCGATTGCTTTGACTAAGGGGCAGAGCTTCCGATTCGATTCTGATTCTACGCTTGGTGATGAAGCGCGTGTCTATTTGCCGCATGAAGATGTGTTGCGTGCGATGGAAATCGGCAGCCGTATCTTCCTTGATGATGGGAAGGTGCGCATCGAAATTACGGCAAAGGGTGATGGGTATCTTGAAGGGATCGTTCAATCAGGCTCTGCGTTGAGTAATCATAAGGGTTTTAATATTCCGGGTATTATATTGCCTATTCCCGCTCTGACCGAAAAAGATCGTATTGATTTAGAGGCCGCCCTTGATATGGGTGTGGACTGGATCGCACAGAGCTTTGTGCAGCGTCCGGAGGATGTGATTGAGGCGCGTGCGCTTATTAATGGTCGCGCCGCGCTTATGGCGAAGATTGAAAAGCCCTCTGCTTTGGTACAACTTGAAGAGATTATAGAGCATGTTGATGGTATCA
>CAXBFT010000139.1:0-5680 GCA_963974945.1 uncultured Alphaproteobacteria bacterium | reverse complement strand
AGCATCATTTTCAGAATTCACATCCTCATTTGCAATAATATGCGCCATAAACAGCAATGTGTCATCAAAACGCGGATCATCCTCACCAAGAGCGCGGGCTTTTGCTTTCAACATAACCAATGCCTGAACAGGGTTAGGATTTTGATAAGCCGTACCATAAGCCATATCTCTTACTATGGTATCAAAAAATCTATAATTATCAGCCTCTATGGCCGTGCTAAAAATATCATTAAGCTGATCAGAGTTCTTTTTCTGCTCGCTGCTCATTGCACTTCGTTTCACGTCAAACGCCCCAGTTATTAAATTATTGATTAAATGCAAATAACAGATAGAAAACTATTATGCAAATAAATTACAATTTAACCACCGTAGAATTGCGCTAAGCGTTGTTCAGCAACGGTCAACATGGTCAAATCAACAGTTGCCGCACGACGCAGATCAACAAATAATGTATCAAGCTGCTTCAAATGATGCTGATGATTATCCAACCAGAAAGCGACCAAGGACTTATCCTTAGGCACGGCCTTTGCCTTACCGTTAATATCACGCAAAATACGTACCGTCATACCTGCCTGACACCCATAGAATTTGTCCAATAAACCACTTGAGGCCTCACTATGCCAATGATCCTCATGTGGCAAAAAGCGCGTTTGTTGGCGCAACCAATCCAAATGAAAACGCTCGCCCAATTCGAAATATGTACGCGCGGTATTGGTCAAGTCGGTATTCTGCTCCCCCGATATACGAATAATATCACAGGCCGAAGACAACACAGGCATCAAAGCAATATCATGCGCAAGCTCTGTTGGAATACCATCATTGATGAGGATATTTTCACGCGATGTGATCATATCGCCCAAGCTATCAGTTACAAGCGTATTAAGTTGTGTTGAAAGCTCCTTGATTCCCGCACTAAACTCTTTGGCATCTTTATTCACATCCATTTCTCGTCCTAAACGGGTAAGGAACCATGTGATACCATGTTCGGCAAGATGCGCAATTTCACGCATCGCTTTCAACTGTACCTGTGCAGGTACTTTACCATCCAATGCTTCAATTGCATCCCATAAATGACGCAAACCGAACGCGTCACGTACAATGATGTACGCTTGCGTTATTTCCTTCACTGACGCGCCTGTTTTATTCATTCTTGATTTCAAGAAAGTTGGCCCCATACGGTTAATCAGAGAGTTAGCCATCATTGTTGCGATGATTTCGCGTTTCAAACGGTGACGAAGAATTTCCTTCTTATATTTCTTTCCAAGAATTTCAGGGAAGTAATCCAAGACCCAATAATCCATCTCAGGATTATCCGGAATATCAGATTTCAACAAATCCTTGGTCAAGCTGATTTTTGCATAAGAGAGAAGAACACAAAGTTCAGGACGCATCAGCCCCTTACCCGTACGCAAGCGGTTTTCAATTGTTTCCTGATCAGGAAGACCTTCTATTTTACGTTTTAAGCCTTGCTCACGCTCCATATCTTGAATGAACGCATCTTGAATCTGCAAGTTTTCACTCGCCTGCATTTCTGCCAAAGATATCGCCTGCGCTTGTTGGTAATTATGACGCAGCACATGCTCCGCAATTTCATTCGTCATTTTTTCAAGCAATTTATTACGCGCCTTAAGATCCATATCATGTTCTTTTTGCGCCATAACATCGCTTAGAAGAATTTTGATATTAACCTCATGGTCTGAAGAATCCACACCGCCAGAATTATCTAGGAAGTCCGTATTAATCGCAACGCCGTTCTCACCAAGCTCAACACGGCCTAATTGAGTTACACCAAGATTGGCACCTTCACCAATCACACGCGCACGTACATCACTTGCATTAACCCGCAATGCGTCCGTTGCCTTATCCCCTGCATCGCCATGCGTTTCTTTGCTGGATTTTATATATGTACCTATGCCACCAAACCACAACAAATCGCTACGTGATTTGAGTATTGCGCGCATTAATTCAACAGGCGTTACGCGCTCTTTATCAAGGTCAAAACGTTTGCGAATTTCAGGTGTAAGCGTTAAGAGCTTATCACTGCGATTATAAATACGACCGCCTTTTGATAAAAGCTTCTCATTATACTGATCCCAGCCACCAACACATTCAAACAAACGCTTACGCTCAGCAAAAGACTTTGCCGCATCCGGTTCAGGGTCACAGAAAATGTGCAAATGGTTAAATGCACCGACAAGGTTAATATGCTCAGATAGCAACATACCATTACCAAAAACGTCACCGCCCATATCACCAACACCGGCAACATCAAAGGGCTTATTTTGTATATCATGATTGAATAATCGGAAATGATATTTCACAGATTCCCATGCACCACGCGCTGTAATCCCCATCTTCTTATGGTCATAACCAGCAGAACCACCAGATGCAAACGCATCATCAAGCCAGAATCCATATTCTTGTGACAAGCCATTGGCAATATCGGAAAACGTTGCCGTTCCCTTATCCGCGGCAACAACCAAATACGGGTCATCGCCATCACGGCGCACAACATTCTTTGGTGGCAAGATCTTTTTGCCCGCTTGGTTATCTGTAATATCTAACAACCCCCGAATGAATGTTTTATAGCATTCAATACCCTCGGCAATATATTCTTCACGGCTATTGGTTTCAGTTTTGACGACGAAGCCGCCTTTTGAACCCATAGGCACAATCACAGAATTTTTAACCATCTGCGCCTTCATCAGACCCAGAACCTCAGTACGATAATCTTCATGGCGATCAGACCAACGTAAACCACCACGCGCAATCATATCGCCGCGCAAGTGAATGGCTTCAACGCGTGGTGAATAGACAAAGATCTCACGGAAAGGACGTGGCGCAGGCATAAAGGATATTTTGTTGCTGTCAAATTTCAGCGACAAATAAGGCTTAGCGCTACCATCCTCTTGGCGTTGATAGTAATTTGTACGTAACGTCACCTCAACTAAAGTCATTAATGAACGTAAAATACGGTCATAATCACTTGATGTCACGTCATCTAATGCGGCCTCCATTGCCGCAGAACATTCAATCATAACTTTTTCGCTTTGATCAACTTTTTGTGGATCATGCATAGCCTTGAACATATCAACCAAAATACGACTAATCTTCGGGTTCCCTGTTAAGGCACGTTCAATATATGAACGGCTGAACGGAATACGCAGCTGTTTGATATAGCGCACATAAGAACGCAAAATTGTGATCTCATGCCAATTTGCCCCCGCAGTTAAAACCAAGCGATTCAAACCATCATTTTCAACATCATTATACCAAATTTTGATAAAAGCACTTTCAAAATTTTGTTTTACGCCCTCAATATTGACGTTTTCTTCAATTTCTGGTGTTTCAAGCAAGAAGTCATGAATCCATAAAGACTGCTCCGCCCCCTCGGGTTTGACCTCAAACGGTAACTCAGCAATAGCGCGCAGCCCCATATCTTCTAGTATTGGCATCACATCAGACAATGTCACCGGCGATCCCAACTGAAATATTTTCAAACGGAAACAACCATTATCAAGATCATTGGGACGATAAAGGTCAAGAACAACTCGGCCTGTTTCATAGGCTTTTTCAATCTTCTCAATATCAAAGACACATTGTTTTGCCAAATAATTCACTGTATAGCCAACGGGGAAAGCATCAGCATAACGCAGCGCCCAATTTGTAATCTTCTCTTGATCATCGTAGGATTCGCTTAACGCCTGCGTAAGGCGCTCGGACCATGTTTGTCCGCAATCACGCAAACGTTGTTCAATTCTTTTTACATTTAATTTTGGCGCCGCTTTTTGATTAATATTAATGACAAACATAACGCGCGCAAATACTGAATCATCCAATGTGGTATAGAAATTCGCGCAGACACCGTGTGTTTCTTCTTCTAATATGGCGCATATATCCTGCCTTAGCTTTGTACCAAAGCGATCGCGCGGGATATAAACGAGACATGAAATATAGCGACCAAACGGGTCCTTGCGCATAAATAACGCAATACGTTGACGCTCTTGCAGACGGATAATGTTTTTACAAATCGCCAGAAGCTCTTTTGTTTCAATTTGGAACAACTCGTCGCGTGGGTACTTTTCAAGGATGTGACGCATTGCCTTACGATCATGTGTCCCCTCATCAAAATCAGTAGCGGCAACAGTCTCCTCAACTTTAACCCGCAAATACGGAACATCACTAACACTTCGGGAATAGGTTACAGAAGTCAAAAGACCAATAAAGAGTTTCTCACCTGTGACATTACCTTCATTATCATACGTTTTAACAGCAATACAATCCATCGGTACACTGCGATGCACAGTGGCAAGGCGATTTGTTTTGGAAACCGATACAGGCGGCAAACTACGGCGTAACTCTTGCAAATTACGCGGCAACCCTTCATCACCGTCACTAATATAAGCCGGTAACATATCATCATGTAGCAAACCAAGAGATGAACCCTTTACTGTATGACTGACAATACCTTCTTTTGTTTCTGTGAATTTATATTCACGATACCCTAAAAGCGTAAAGTTATTATCATAAAGATAATCCAAAAAGGCGCAATGCTCTTGAATTTCCGCGGCCGCGCGGCGCGTTCTGGCGGAATTCAGCTCCTGCGATGCAGATTTAAGCTTATCCAACATCGCCTGCCAATCCATATTGGCATAAAACACATCATCCAAAACCTTATACAGGCCATTCTGCAAATCCAAGACGGCCTGATCGGACAAGGTTTCATTAATTTGAACGTGGATATGCGCTTGACGATGATCGCCGCCATTTATATCTGCGGCAACATCTTTTAAATTACCCTTATCATCATAGGATGCATACATATTAGGATGAATCAAAATACCGATCAAAATATCATTATTGTTAATTTCTGCGGCGACAGAATCCACCAAAAAGGCAAGATCATCACTCACAATATCAATGATAGTCTTACGGCTTTCACCATCTTCGACTTCAGGGCTATAAATTCTAAGCTGCGGCTCACCTTTTTTGCGTGTTTGTGCCATTTCCCAATGTGATTGAGCCATGCGCGATAGCACACCAACATCAAAAAACTCTATATCCTCAGCACTTATTTTGCTGCACAAAATATCAAGCATATGAAGAAGAGATTGTGGCGATTTTTCAGGAAGGGCTTTTCTTGCATTTTGAAGTAAAAGGTCGAATTCTTGTTTATTTTTTGACATTTAATTTACACCGCTAGCTATATTCAACTGCGACGCATGTTAGAGAGAAAACCATCACGGGTCTAGAGCATTTTATAGATTCAAGCACAACAAAATGCTGTGCAATGCACAAGAATATCCCACATAGACCCAATTATCATCTGATACAATCAAAATGATTTGCAATTGGCGGCACCCCTATGCAGGAAAATTTTTGACTTATGTATTTAATGCACCGGATATAGATACAATAAAGCAAAATCAATTTGGTGAATACACACACATAACCTTTAAATATATTGACTATCCGACTAAATATGCATAATGAATCTATTACTCACATAAGAAAACATGGACATGAACGATGATACAAAGCGCAAAAAAACGTGTGTTAATTGTTGGGGCTGGCTTTGGTGGCTTGCAAGCCGCGAAAACTTTTGCAGATGAAAATGTTGATGTCATGTTGGTGGATAAACGTAACCACCATTTATTCCAACCCCTATTATATCAAGTTG
>CAXBFT010000138.1:0-5709 GCA_963974945.1 uncultured Alphaproteobacteria bacterium | reverse complement strand
AAACGGCGGCGCACAAATGCTCTCTAAAGCTGATATAGCCGAGGCTTTGAGCTATCGTCGTATGGCAATCGGCGCGTAAGTTTCTATAATAATTTCAATTTTTTGCCATTTTATTTGTAATTCAGGTGATTTCTAAGCTATACTAAGGGCATATAGAACAAAAATGGCTGGAATCATAGGTGGTGTATGAATTCGAGGCCTTAAAAATTAAAATATGGTGTGAGTGAGTATGAGTATAGTCAGCGATCTTTCGGAGTTGGGATATAATAAATCCACAAGAAAATCCGCTATAGATGTGATGTCTATGGAGAGGATTTCTTCTCCAAGCGCGACCTCCATCTTTAATATGGGCGCTATCCCAGCTGGATTTGGCGTGAGTGACCCCGTATTTGGGAATAGTCAGCCAAATTTTAAAGAAAGCATACTTGGAAAGCATGATAATAAAACATTCATGGATAAATTGCACCCGGGTGTAAGCTTTAAGCCTGTTGCATTTAATGTTTCCGCCAATACAATTGATGCAAGTAAGAAAATAACTAATGGTGTTGATTCCGCCAAAATAACCTCCGGCAGCAAAGAAGCTAATCAAGAGATTAAGGCCGCAGCAAAGCAACAGCATACCAAAGATATAGGTCAGGCGACAGATAGTTTAGCTTCGTCGGCAAAGGCGAATGGTGTTTCTGTCGGGGCAGCAAAAGATACGCTGATGCCTGATAGTTCATCAACAAAATTGACCGCAGCAGCCTATATGGTTGGCGACACAATGCTTGGTGGTGGATCTCTGGTTACATTGGGGCAGGGGATTTTCTTTGGTAAAGAGCTGAGTAAGGCCGATAAAAAACTTTCAGTAAAAGAGCAGGAAAGTGTTCTGGCTGATTCTCTTAAAATATTACAAAATACTCCGGCGGTATCTGCACAAGATACGCGCCGAGCGACTGTTGCAACCATTGATGCTGCAGCTTCTCTTGGGGGCGGTAGCAAAACACGATGGGATAATTTTAATGAAGATGATTTGAAGGGGTTTTTGGCTCATCGGTTTGAAGATCTGAAAGAAGCCAAAGATTTGGATGTGGTGGATGCAAAGATTAAGGATACGCAGGATACCCAAAAATTTGCGGCAGAAAATATAAGTGCGGTATCAATAGATGCTGGTGATGTAGAATTAACGGGCTATGCTTTGGGGGGGATAACAAAAATTGAAATCCCTGATATGGCTTCAAATGATGCTGTATTTGCAAATGTGTCTGATATATCGGCTCAAATGGATCAATCTAAACCCGTTATCCCCACTCTTGAGAAGCCATCGGCGTATATGGCAACGGAGATGCGAGCAGCATTCGGTTAATTAAAAGATATTTAACATTTTTTCTGTATTTACTATGATCTGTATGGTGTATATTTGTTAATATATGTGTTTTATATAATTTAAGAGTTATAATTTTGTCGTATTTCCAGTCCATAGATTCTGTTAAAAAATATTCTACGAAAGCTTTGGAGCATATAAGCACTTATGCTTTGGCGCCTACACCTGAAAATTACGAATTGTGGTTTGTTTATTTTTCAAAAACGGATGCCGGATTATCAAAAGCCGTTGATAAAATGTTGCTTGATTCGGAAAATAAGCCGAGTAACGAGCAATGTTATGCCGTTTTCCACCAGTTCCTCAGTGGCCAACGTGAAGAAAAGGTGGTGAGAACCGCTGGCGATCAAATTCAAAAAACAATTGATGACGTAAATATAGCTGTTACTTCGGCCAAAAAAGATGCAATTAAATATAGTACAACCCTTGAAAGTGCTACGGATACGCTTCGTGATAATAAAGGTGCGGAAGAGGTCGGCGGTATGCTTGGGAATGTATTGGATGATACGCTCCATATGATTAGCCAAAGCGCGCATTTGGAAGAGATGCTTCAACATTCAGCGCGGGCGATGGAGGATATGAGGCGTGATCTTGAAATTGCTCGTAAAGAGGCGTTGACTGACCCATTGACCGGATTATTAAATCGTAAAGCATTTGATCAAGAGATAGACCGTCTTGTTGATATATCCAAGAAAGATAAGGATCATGTTTTTACTATGATTTTATTGGATATTGATCACTTTAAACAATTCAATGATAATTTTGGACATCAGGTGGGTGATCAGGTGTTAAGGCTTGTGGCGAGGACCTTGAAAGATGGCGTTAAGGGTCGTGATATTGCCGTGCGTTATGGTGGAGAAGAGTTTGCTGTTTTGCTGCCTGAAACCAATATTCAAGGTGGTTTGAAGGTTGCTGAACTCCTTAGGCAGGAAGTCGCAAATAAAGAGATTATTAATCGTGCCACCGGTAAAAAAATTGCAAAAATAACGCTCTCTGCGGGTGTATCGCAATTCTTTCCGAATGAATCCATTGAGGAACTGGTCGGCCGTGTTGATAGCGCCTTATATAAAGCAAAAAATGGCGGGCGTAATCAGGTTGTCCATGTCGCAGTGAAATAATCACCTTATGCAGATTACATCTGTGAAAATCATACCCATAATTTACAGCCTTGGCGCTTTAGGTACTTGGCGTGGACGACGAAAATCGTTATTCTGCTTTTATGCATGATATATTTGAAATAGATGAGCCACAAATGATGGCACCTGATTATCCATATTTGGATACCCTTAACCCACCGCAGCGCGACGCTGTGCAAAGCCTTGATGGCGCAGTTTTGGTTTTGGCAGGGGCGGGAACAGGTAAGACCCGCGTTTTAACCACGCGCCTTGCTCATTTGCTCAATACGGGGCGTGCCTATCCTTCACAAATTTTGGCTGTAACGTTTACCAATAAGGCGGCTCTCGAGATGAGGGAGCGGATCAGCGCCATGATGGGCGGGCAACCAGTGGAGGGGTGGTGGCTTGGTACATTTCACTCTTTGGCTGCGCGGATGCTTCGAAGGCATGCGGATTTGGTCGGTCTGTCCGGTAACTTCACCATTATAAACCCTGATGATCAGGTGCGCTTGCTCAAACAATTAATGGAGGCGCAAGGCGTTGATGTTAAAAAATGGGTGCCAAAGGCGTGTATCGGAATTATTGATCGTTGGAAAGATCGTGGCCTGACCCCGCCAAATGTCGATGCGGATGAGGTTTGTGATATTGCTGGCGGAAAGATGCCGCTTCTTTATAAGCTGTATCAAGAGCGTCTGCGCGCGGTAAATGCTTGTGATTTTGGTGATTTGCTCTTGCATATGATTACAATTTTCAAAGATCCTAAAAATGCGACCGTATTGGATGATTATCATCGTCGTTTCCGCTATATTATGGTGGATGAATATCAGGACACAAATGTCGGGCAATATCTTTGGCTGCGTTTGCTTGCGCGGGGTAGCGGGAATATTTGCTGCGTTGGGGATGATGACCAGTCCATTTATGGCTGGCGCGGCGCAGAAGTCGGCAATATTTTGAAATTTGAGCAAGATTTTGAAGGCGCAAAGATTATACGCTTAGAGCAGAATTATCGTTCCACGAATACTATTCTAAAGGCATCAGGTGCGATCATCGCCAATAATGGTGAGCGTTTGGGCAAGACCCTCTGGTCGGAAGCCGGTGATGGTGAGAAAATAAAGCTCTGTGGTCTGTGGGATGGTGAGGCTGAAGCGCGTTGGGTCGGTGAAGAGATAGAGCAGCTTCAACATAAGGGGCAACCCTTACGTAGCGCCGCTGTTTTGGTGCGCACAGGCTTTCAAACCCGCGAATTTGAGGAGCGTTTCATTAAGCTTGGCCTGTCTTATAAGGTCATTGGTGGCCCAAGATTTTATGAACGTTTGGAAATACGAGACGCTCTGGCCTATTTTCGTGTTACCTCGCAACTTCATGATGATCTTGCATTAGAACGTATTATCAATACGCCAAAGCGCGGAATTGGTAGTGCAACGGTTCAGACCTTATATGACTATGCCCGCAGCAAGGGGATTTCCTTACATGGTGCGATTATGGATTTAACGCAAACCGATGAATTGCGATCCAAGGTCAAAGGGACATTGATGAAGATGCTTGATGATTTTGAACGCTGGCGCATTCAATTGGAAACCGTGAACCACGCAGAAGTCGCGGCGCAAATTTTGGATGAATCTGGCTATATGCAAATGTGGAAGGCCGATAAAACCCCTGAAGCGCCTGGACGCGTTGAAAATTTGAAAGAGCTTGTCGGGGGCA
Organism: uncultured Alphaproteobacteria bacterium; assembly: GCA_963974945.1. GTDB lineage: Bacteria > Pseudomonadota > Alphaproteobacteria > Micavibrionales > Micavibrionaceae > UBA1672. The sequence continues at coordinate 1,530 of CAXBFT010000138.1, read as the reverse complement.
TGCAAAGCTATGACTCCATGCAGGAGTTTTTAGAGCATGTGGCCCTTGTCCTTGAAAATCAGGATGCAAGCGGCGGTGACTATGTCACAATTATGACCTTGCATGGCGCAAAGGGTTTGGAATTTGATAATGTATTTCTTCCGGGGTGGGAGGAGGGGTTGTTTCCTTCTCAACGCTCCATGGATGAAAATGGCATAAAGGGATTAGAAGAAGAGCGCCGCCTTGCTTATGTTGGGATTACGCGGGCGCGTAAACGCGTTTATATCTCGCATGTGGCTTCGCGCCGTATGTATGGAAATTGGGTCAGCTCTATCCCCTCTCGCTTTATTGATGAGTTGCCCGATGATTTGGTCGATCTGACATCGCAAAGCGGCATGGTGCAGGCAGGGCGATCAAAGCATTGGGATTCCAGTGGTTTCACGCCGAAGGCAAAACCCGCACCCGTGTCATTTGAACGTAAAGTACAAAGCGAAAGCGGAGAAGTTTTGACCCGTGGAGATCGCATTTTCCATGATAAATTTGGCTATGGTAAAATTATAAATATTGACGGGCATAAGCTGGACATTGCCTTTGAAAAAGGCGGCGCAAAACGCGTGATGGATAGCTTCGTTGAAAAGGCATGAGGGTTTTTCTTGGGGGGCTTAAAAGGATAGCTTACCTGCCGCAACAATGCGGCCATAGCCATTTTCTTGCGCCAATATGGCGATACCGTCAATCGGGATGTCAGGTTTTTCAAAACGTTGCGTTATGCCCATTCCATTCCAACTACCCAGATTGCTATAGCTCATCACAGGCGCGGCGTAGCTGATTGAATTGCCTTTATTTTCACCGCTTTTAATATCTTGTATCGCGGTGTTTTTATAGCCATAAGCCCAAATGCGATATGACCCACCCGTGGTTTCAGACAGGGTGAAGGAAATAATGCCGTCCTGTATTTGCGCGGATATAGATTGGATCGGGTTTTGTTTTGCCTGTTCCAATGCGGCGCTGACCTTATCTTTTTTTGATCCGATAAAACCATTTTCACCATTTACAATCATTTGCGGTGTATAGATGCGTTTTCCGCCCGTCAGGCCAACATAGCCATGTTGACGCATGTCGCAAAAATCTTGTGAAAACGTGTCTGTCCATTGTAGGTGGTTAAAATAGGAAACATGACACCCAAGAGCGATAATATTATCTTGTTCGGACAATTCTTTTAAAATTTCATCTGCTGGCGGGCAAGATGAGCAGCCTTGCGAGGTAAAAAGCTCAACAACAATGGGCGCTTGCACATTTTGTGCAAAGGCAATGGATGGAATGAAAATCAATGTTGCGATAAAGTTTTTTAACATGAGGGGCAGGGTATCCGAAATAAAGTGGTACGCAAAGAAAAATTTTCCTCTTATATAATCAATTCTTTTTCTGCTCAGGCGTTGTATTTCCCGTTAAATTCCTTCATATTACCAGTTCAAAATAATAGATATGGAAGATGGCAATGGCGCATAATAATAAAATAAAGTGGAATATTTCGTTAGAAAAAGGAATTGA
>CAXBFT010000137.1:0-5736 GCA_963974945.1 uncultured Alphaproteobacteria bacterium | reverse complement strand
CGGTCAGGCTCTGCTGGGTGAATGGCGCATTGCGCAGCGTGTCGCCTGTGCCGTGCCAATCGCCATAATCCACCGCCAGCCCCGCCCCGCCATATGCGCGCAGCCGCGCGCCAAGTGCTGCGGCAAAGCCCTCGGCAGGCGCGCAAACCTCGCCCACCGTGCCGGGCGCGGTGCCAAACCGTGCATCCAGCCCCGCATCGGCAAAGGCTGCGCCAAGCGAAGGTTTCAGCCCCGCGCCGACCAGCACCTCCTGCCAGCCATCGGCCCCGCGCTGGAACTGTCGTATGGGCAGGGCATCAAAAAACTCGTTGTCAATTTCAATAATAACCCTCTGGTTTATCCCACCGGCAGCAAGAGTTGTCGCCGGTACATATGCAGCCAGAAATAATGAAGATAAAAATGTGAAATGTCGAATACGTATCATTGTTTATAATAACCCAACTTAAAATAATAACAAAAATGACATTAGCGCGTATTTATAGATGACGCAAAACATAATTTAAAAGTAAAAGAATTTTGACAATTGAATTTATCTCTCTAAAGTGCGGGCAAAGATTATTTAAATAATAAAAAACTAAGGATTATAGATTATGACACGCCCATCAGGCCGCGCTGCCACCGCACTCAGAAACATTGAAATCATTACAGATTTTTCTAAATATGCAGAAGGATCATGTTTGATTAAATGCGGAAATACCCATGTTTTGTGTACAGCAACGGTCGAAGAAAATGTCCCCGGTTGGATGCGCAATACAGGCAAGGGCTGGGTTACTGCAGAATATGGAATGCTTCCGCGCTCCACACATTCACGGATGGATCGTGAGGCAGCGCGCGGCAAGCAATCTGGGCGCACACAGGAAATTCAACGTCTCATCGGACGCGCACTGCGTTCTGTTGTTGATATGAAAAAATTGGGTGAGCGTCAGGTTCGTATTGACTGTGATGTTATCCAAGCCGATGGTGGAACACGTACGGCATCTATCACGGGTGGTTTTGTTGCCTTGCATTTGGCTATGCAGCACTTGGTGAAAATCGGTGCATTGGATGAATTGCCCGTGACTGATACTGTTTCTGCAATTTCTTGTGGTATTTATAAGGGGAAAGCCGTTTTAGATATTGACTATGAGGAAGATTCAGATGCAGACACGGATGCAAATTTTGTTATTACAGGCAAGGGGGGCATTTGTGAAATTCAGGGAACTGCAGAACAAGAACCTTTTTCTGAAGCTGAGTTCTTGGAGCTTCTTTCCCTTGCGAAAGCAGGTTGCGCCGAAATTCATGACATGCAGAAAAAAATATTAGGATTATAATATAGATGCGCAAATTTATTGAAGATGAGCTTGTCATTGCGACACATAATGCAGGGAAAGCGCGGGAAATTTCTGCGTTACTCTCGCCCTATGTGTCAAAGTTTTATACGGCATCCGATTTAAATTTAGCCGAGCCGGAGGAAACGGGCATAAGCTTTGCCGAGAATGCAATTTTAAAGGCACAGGCCGCGGCACAATCAAGTGGAAAGCCGTCATTGGCTGATGATAGTGGCCTTGCTGTTACCGCTCTAAATGGTGAGCCAGGGATATATTCGGCACGTTGGGCCGGGCAGGCAAAAGATTTTAATATTGCAATGTCAAAGGTGCATGAAAGCCTGGGTGTTATAAAAGACCGTAGCGCAAGTTTCGTTTGTGCCTTGGCGCTTGGTTGGCCTGATGGTCATTCAGAGGTATTTGAGGGCCGCGTTCATGGCAATATTATTTGGCCTATGCGTGGCATGAAGGGGTTTGGCTATGATCCTGTTTTTCAACCTAACGGTTATGACATCACTTTTGCAGAGATGGATGCTGATGAAAAACACAAAATCTCTCATCGTGCAAAAGCATTTGAATTGCTTGTCCAGCATTGCCTGAGGGGCTGATACGATGTTTCGCCCAAATCAAATGGGGGTTTATATCCATTGGCCATTCTGCGCGGCGAAATGTCCGTATTGTGATTTTAACTCCCATATACGCGGTTCATTTGATCAGGGGGAATGGGCCGATGCATATGTTAAGGCATTGCGTTATTACGCTGATATAATCCCTGATAAGCAAATCGTTTCAATATTCTTTGGTGGTGGAACACCTTCATTGATGACGCCCAAAACGGTTCAAACCATCATTGATGAGGTACAACGCCTTTGGCCCGTATCTAATGACATCGAAATATCGTTAGAGGCCAACCCAACATCTGTGGAAATAGATAAATTCATGTCATTCAAAGAGGCAGGTGTGAACCGTATCTCCATGGGTATTCAAGCCATGAATGATGCGGATCTAAAATTCCTTGGGCGCGAGCATTGCGCCAATGAGGCAAAACACGCTATTGAAATCGCCGCCTCATGCTATGATCGTTACAGCTTTGATCTGATTTATGGTCGCCCTCATCAAGGCCTTAAAGACTGGGAAGTCGAATTAAGGCAAGCCGTAGAGCTTACCAATGGGCATATGTCCCTTTATCAGTTAACTATAGAACGCAACACCCCCTTTTATATGCGTCATAGCCGCGGAGAGTTTAGTATTCCCGATGATGTAAAGGGCGCAGATTTCTATACTTTAACGCAAGAGATTATGCAGGATGCCGGCTTACCGGCCTATGAGGTGTCTAATCACGCCACTAAAGGGCAGGAATGCCGCCATAATCTGGTTTATTGGCAGATGGCGGATTATATTGGTGTGGGTGCTGGCGCGCATGGGCGCTTTATGATGGGCGCAGATAAATACGCAAGCCGCGATCATAGTGCGCCCGACATTTGGCTAAAGCGCGTTCAGGAAGTTGGACACGGCTCACACCCGCTAGAGCCTTTAGGCATGGACGACCGCTTTTTTGAAGTACTGATGATGGGCTTGCGTTTAAATGAAGGCATTTCTATTGCACGATGTGAAGCTCTGTCAGGGTTATCATTTGATGATATGATTGATGGCGATCATTTACGCGTAGCAGAAAAAGAAGGGTGGGTTACGATTGATGAAAATCAAATTTTACTCAGTATAGAGGGGATGCTGCGGCTTAATGCAATCATCCCCTATATCCTTAAATAATATTATTCTACCGTATCGGGCATTGCTTGATCATCACCATTCAAAACAGACATAGCATCCTGACCGTTTAGGAGGAACTGCCCTTGTGGCGTTGTTTCAAATACGAAACCATAGGCATTTTTACCATTTGGCCCAGTTTCCTTTGTTCCTATGGTTTTTAATTTTTCTAAAGAATCTATGATGCCATAATATCCATATTCCTGCGCATCATCATCTGAAACGCTATCACTGCTTAATCTTGCAAGCAGATCATCCATCCCTTCGAATACAGCCTTGAACTTGGCCATAAACCCAATCATGGCGCTGAGGTCGGTATTCACGCTTCCATTCAGTGAAAGGTCATAAACATCATTTTTAAAGCTGTTATCACTCACACTGAGCTGCGTTCCTGCCTGTGATAAAATCGCGGGAAGGCGCATCATGATACCTAAACCGGCCATTTCTGCAGAATCAGGGTTTTCGGCGATAGCCGTCATTGTATTTTTAAAAACCTTTTGAAGTGTCAGATAGGGAAACTTATCGGCACGAATGTTAATCACCGCGCTTTCAGGAGCTATACCACGCAAATTCTCTTCAGGTTCAAAACCTGAGTAGCTCAGATAATTGCTGAAGTTACCTTCTTCAGTATTAAATCCTTTTGCTTCAAGTCCGATTTTGGCCGATCCGATTTTGAATTGCTCTGCATCAGGATTAGCGGAGGTTATTTCTGCATCTTTTATGCTATAGCTAAAACCAAAACCATTCATTTTGAAATCATATAAATCCATAAACATAGTAACAATATCTTGTGGGTTTAGATTTTCAACATTTTCATCATTAGAAAGAGCCTGAAAGGTATCTGAATATTTCAGTAATTTGATTTGATATTCTTTAATTGTCGGCAGAACAATTTGATCAAAATTATAATCAAGCTTAATCTCACCCAAATTAACGCCCTCATCTTCATTTGTTTCAGGGGAAACTTTGAAATTGCTGAGTAATATATGTCCGGGGCCGGTAAAACTGCCATCTTCTTCTGCAAATAAATTCATATAGACTTGCGCGCCGCCAAGTGCCATACCCGCATCTTCACCATTAGCTTTAAATGAGATATCCGATAAGCTCATATTGATTTTTGTAAAATAACCCAATGCATCATTGAACATGCCAATTACATTCTGATCTTTAAACGAAATTTCAAATGGAATATTACCTTCTCCATCAGAAATTTGCATAACAGATGGTAGTTGCAGCGATGTTTTCCAATACCCTTCACTTGTATCATCACGCACGGCAATGATTTTAATAACGCCCAGATCAAATGAAAGTTTTTCTAAATCTTGCTCTGGGCTTTTTAATAGAATGCGGGGCAGGGTAATGGCATAATGGTCACTCTCTTGCGTAACACTAAGCGCACCTTCATAGACAACCTTAACAGTACCGAAACCTTCATTAACCGTTTTTTGATAATCCAAAATGTCTTGAAATGAGGATTTTAAAATAGCTGCATCTTGTTCATTTATGGTTGATGCATGGGCATTAAAAACTGGAAATATAAGAAAAAGAGTTAAAATTGATAATATGCGAGCCATTATAATCCTCTGAAAATGTATAAAATGATTATTCGTTGTGGAATTTATACAAAAAACCTTGCCGAGTCCAAGTATAATCGGCATTAATAGGCTTCCAGTTAACAACATATATGTTTGATAGGCTATGCTACAATCTAAATCATCTCAATTTACCCTTTCTCCTAATGGCGAAATCCTTTGGCAAGAAAAACTGAATAATCCTCTGCCTGGCGTTGCAGTGGCGCGTTTAGAGAAGGGTGATAGTGCGCTTCGCCCTAACCTTGCGATTAGCGCAAATGATCAAACATCATCAATTGATCAAACACAGTTGTTAAATCAATTGAAATTATGGCTCAAAATGCATATTGCCGAAATATTGGAGCCATTGGTCTTATTAGAAACACCACAAGGCGTTGAAATTAAAAGTGATGCCGTTTCTGTTATTGCACAAAGAGTATATGAGGGGCTGGGTATTGTTCCGCGTGAAACATTAGAAGACGTTATTACTGGACTCATCCCTGAAACACGCGCGGATCTACGTGCAAAGAAAATAAGATTAGGCCCGGTTCTTGCCTTTATCCCTGCGCTGAATAAGCCTGCTGCGGTTAAATTACGTGCATTGCTATGGTCTTTATACAACAACCAAGAACTTCCGGCAAAAACGCCTTCTGATGGTATTGTGTCGGTTCGTATTGAAGGCGACGCCCCGAATGAAGCCTATTACCGCGCAATAGGCTATCCGCTTTATGGTGCGCGCGCGGTTCGTATTGATATGCTTGATCGTGTCATTAGTTGTATTTATGATCATGCGGATAAAGGTAAATTTCAGGCACGCCATGAAATGGCTGAATGGCTTGGTTGCTCGATTGAGGATTTATATAAAGTTCTTGAGGCTATGGGCCATGTGAAAATTTTTGATCCTTTGGATGAGGTAAAGCCTGAGGTTGCTGTTGATGATACAAAAGCAGAAGAAACACCAGTCCCACAAGTGGAAGAGGCTGCATTGGTTACTGACGAATCGCCCAAGGATGCCACTGAAAAACCAAAGGATGTTAAACCTGAATTGGCAACATTCCGTCTTAAAAAGGGCAAGGCCTTTGAAAAAACAGGAA
>CAXBFT010000136.1:0-5763 GCA_963974945.1 uncultured Alphaproteobacteria bacterium | reverse complement strand
TGCTTTGTCTGCGAATTTTTTGATTAAGAACTCATAGGCGCGGCCCATATCATCATCACGAACGCTTTCCACTCCCATTGGAATTTGGTGAAAGTGGTTCAGCAATTCTGTAATTAGGCTGTCAGGTAAGCGGTCTTTGTTGGTCCAAGGCGCATCTCCAAATATGCCATATAAATGAGGGTTGGCTTTTTCTACACCACGAAAAGCACCTTGCAGGGCTTTGCCTACATCTTTTGTCGTTGATAGCACATCACTCCAGCGACACCCTTTTGGAATTTGAATACGGTGTTGCTCAGCGGAGTTGGCAAGATTTTCATCGCCATAAAGCTCCATTGCCGTTTCAAATTCTTCATTGTAGACATCGTTGATGCGCTTGAAGAATAAGATCGGGAAAATATAAGTCTTGTAATCAGACGCATCAATGGGACCCGTAATGATATGAGCAGCCATCCAGAGCTGGTGTTCTAATTCTTTTAAAGACAATTTGTTTACATTCATATTATTAATACATGACTTACTTTGTTTTTGTGCTTGTGCAGTATTCATTCTTTTTCCTCTAATTCAAATCCCCAAATGTTAGAAGATATTAATTTTTGTTCTTTTTTAAGCCCATCAATAGTTTTTTGTATTTCGCATTCTTTATTAAAAGCTTTAATCGCGGCATTAGAGTCTTCTTGAGAGGGTAAGGGCACCTTTAATTTTCTTAAATCTGATAATTTTATAAGCGGAATCGTTGCTCCTGTAGCAAGAGTTTTTAGTAAGCCCTGCCCAATTTGTGATCGAAGAAGCATAAAGAGGGCTCTTGGATCAATTATGTTTACATCTCTAACTCTAAGAATATTTGTTGATTGCCCTGGTGCCCAGGCATGTCCAGTGGCTGTAAAATCTTCAGGAACAATACCAACCTTGCCTACACTGCCCTTACTTACAAGAACGATATCCAAAGGCTTTAAAAAGGATTTATAAGCAACGTCTTTATCTGTCTCTATAACCTTGCCTGGTGTTTTGACGTAGCCGAAAAGCGGCATGTCGGACGGGCCCAGTTCTTTAACATCTATTGAGTTAGAAATTTGATCTTTTTTTAGGGAACGTGGAGGCCCTATTAACGCCACTAAAGATTCAAGATTGGTTGTTTCAGAACTTGAAATAATCTCTAAGAGCTTTTTATCTTCTTCAGGCAACACATACCTTGTAACAGTGAGCTGCGCATCGTTTTCTAGAATTTCATTTACGCTTACAGTTTCTGAAAAATCATTACTTTTCTGGGTAAGTGCAATCTCGCGTAGTTCATCCATATTAACTAACTCTACACGGGCATATGATTTTTTCTTAAAACGATCTACATCAGCATTGATAAACTTAACTGTGTCGTGCCCGCCATTACTGTCTAGTATCAAAATAGCATAAGGAATCTGAGTGTTGAGCAAAGACCCGCCTGGCATGCTTATGACGGTCTCTAATATGCCTTGTTTTAAAATATCCTCTCTTAGAGTTTTTTCAGCGCCAGAGCTAAATAACATATTAAGCGATACCATTAATACAATACGGCCATTTGTCTGGGCAATTAAGTGCCTTAATCCTAAAATATTTGAAGAAGTTGTCTTTTCAGGAAAACGATCCAGGAAATCTGTATCTGTGATGTCCTTATCATATTTTTGACCAAAAGGAATATCTGCGATTGATTTATCGAATTTTACTAAACCGCCTTCTTCAAGATAGCTAGGATTTCTGATGGGATCAGAAAAAGAAATTTTAAATTTGCTGTCTATTAGCAGGCTTACGAGAGCTGGCATGGCAGATCTACGGGGCGTTTCTAAGCTAATATTTTTTGTTTTTTCTGCGCATGCTTGTGATAGGGCTCCTGCATCATCCCAGCACACGTAAACATTGTCATTCTCACTAATTTCAGCAAGATCAACCATAAGAGTTGATAATTCCAAGGGAAGCCACAGTCCATCGCGTTTACCATTTTGGTGCAGTAAGATTAAATTGATTGGATCTATTGATTTTAGTTTCCCAACTTTATCTAAATCACTGATCAGTCTGACTGCGGCATCTAATTTATGCGCATCTAAATTCTTTAGCCATTTATCATGCTCAAATGCTTGTTTCAGTAGGGTAGTGTCCATGCCTTTATTAGCAAGCGTACTAATTGTTTTATCTGCGCTTTCAACAAAACTCTCCAAAAATGTATCATTCTCTTGTATGGCGCCGTCACGAATAAGCTTTCTCCAAAGCATTAGTTTTAGAATTAGCTCAGACAGTGACTCTCCGTCCCAAACGGGGAGTGACCCTCTTAATACATCAGCAATTTGCCAAAGCGTTTTATCTGACATTATCGATACTTTCTTATTTTGCCGTTGTAATTATAAGTAGTTATAAGATCTGCGCCATTAGCCACGACCACAACGCCTCCCTTATCAGCGATCTTTCTGAGCACCTTAGCTTCATGTTCCAGAGCGCATAGATTTTCTAGCGCTTCTTTGCGATCCAAAACATACTTATCTTGCTCAGGGCGTCCATAATTGAGGGCCATATTGACCATATCTTTACTTATACCTCTTTGCGACATGCGCGCCTTAAAATGATTGGTTGTTTGCATTACTAAATCTCCTATTTAACAACCACACTATGTCAGAATATATCAATACTGTCAAAAAGTTTTTATAACTTTTTATATTTTATTTATACTATTTGTATTGTGTTTATCTAAGCAATTGATTTTAAATGCTTATTATTTTAATATGTGAAAATTTTAAAATACGAACGGATTGTCTCATTTTAAATAGAAAGCCTATAAGTGTCAGATAAACAAGTAAATCAACGTGTATGGTTAAAAGCGTTTTGGGGGTTTAATCCAGAAGAGGCTGGCTATTTAGGATTCACAAAAGAGGGGAATAGAGACAATTTCATAGACAAAGCAAAACCAGATGACTTGGTGTTAATTTATGGTGTTGATTCACCATATACCAACAATCAGGATGTACAAAGGTTATTGGGTTTCATGAAGGTCGAATTAAAACCTATTATGGACAAAGAACGCCTCTCAAACAAAGCTTATAAGAATAAGGTAGATATGGGATGGGAACATAAATGGAATTATTCTGTTCCTGTTGTGCAAGCATGGAATATTGAAAGGAGTCACTATGATGTTCGCCATTTCGCATTGGAAACTTACAATAAAAATAATGGTCGAATATTAGCATCACGTGGCATGCTTCTACAGCCATCAGAAGTTACAAAAGTTCTTCAGCTTCCAGTGGTTGAAACTAATGTTTTTGGACAGCCAGAAATAATACCAGAATATGCTTCAAGCTATCCCATAGAGGATATTTTAAAGCCATCAAGGGGAATAAACCCTACTTTTGGCCGTCGTAGTTCGGTTTACGAAGACGGTGATAACTTTTTGTATGTTTTAAAAGCAAAAGGCCCTGCTGCTGCTGTTCTTGGTCTTAATAGGTCTGAGTTGGGCAATAAGTCGCTTATAAAAGTTGGATATTCAAATAACCCAGAAAGGCGCTGCAATGAGCATAACAAGACACTCCCACAAAATAGCGTTTTTAGATGGGAGGTTTTTAAAATTTCAAGACCTTTTATAGATGGTGAAAAAGCTAAAAATGCAGAAGATATTCTTAAGGAAAGATTTGCTCAGCAATTTAAATCTCTTGGGGGTGAGTTTTATTTATGTGAAACGGATTTAATCGAAAAAGAATTTTATCTAATACCTGGAGCTGCTAATTATCTTAAGATTTAGTGTCTTGCTGAAAGAAAAAATAAAGAATGAAAAAAAACAAAGATACCTTTTTATTATCAGCAAGTGATCTCGCCAATCACTTAAGCTGCAATCATTTAACACAGCTTAATAAGGCTGTGTCAAAAGGAGATATATCTGCCCCGAGTTGGAGCAATCCATCTACAGAAGCATTAAAGCAGCGCGGAGAAGAATTAGAAGCGGCTTACCTAAAATCCTTAAAAGACGCTGGGCTTAATGTTGTTGAAGCTAGTGATAATGATAGCTTTAGCGCATCTGTAGACGAGACGATTGCCGCTATGAAGGCAGGCGTCGATATTATTTATCAAGCAAAATTGCAAGAAGGGGAATGGCAGGGCTACGCAGATTTTCTGCGGAAAACCTCTAAACCATCAGACTTAGGTAATTGGTCTTATGAAGTTATAGATACCAAGCTTACGCAAGAAACTAAAGCAGGATCAGTTTTGCAAATCTGTCTATATTCAGATTTGATCTTCAAAATTCAAGGCGTTATGCCTGACAATATGTATGTAGTAATACCGGGAGAAGAATTTACCGAAGAGACCTACCGCGTTGATGACTTCATTTCTTATTACCGTCTTGTTCAAACAAACATGCTCTCTGATCTAAATGATAAAGATGAGGAAAGCGCAACATATCCTGAGCCAGTTAATCATTGTGAAATCTGCCGTTGGTGGCAGGTCTGTGATAAAAGGCGCAGAGATGATGATCACCTCTGTCTTGTCGCAGGCATTTCTAAGGGGCAAATCAATGAGCTCAGAAGCTGGAATATAAATTCCCTAGAAGATCTGGCGCAGATGTCGATTCCCTTGCAGCAAAAGCCCAATAAGGGCCAGGCGGAGAGCTATGAGAAGGTAAGAGAACAAGCTCGCGTCCAGCTAGAGGGGAGAACCAAAGATGTGCCTGTATTTGAGTTTTTGCCGCTGGAAGAAGACCAAGGGCTTTACAAACTCCCAGAGCCCAATGAAGCTGATATCTTCTTGGATTTTGAGGGAGATCGGTTTGCAGGAGACCGCGGCCTTGAGTATTTAACAGGCTGGGTTACTGGTAGCGAAGAGAAAAGTGAATATCATGCTTTGTGGGCGCTCGATCAGGCAGAGGAAAAAGCTGCTTTTACAAAATTCATAAAACATGTGATGGAAGTCTGGGCAGAAAATCCAGATATGCATATCTATCATTTTGCACATTATGAGACGACAGCGATCAAGCGCATGGCTGGTTTTTACGGCGTTTATGAAGATGAGATTGATGAATTGCTGCGCCATCAGAAGTTTGTCGATCTCTACAGCGTTGCAAAACACACTATTCGCGCAAGTGTTGAGAGCTATTCTATTAAAAATCTTGAGCAGTTTTATGGGTTTGATCGCCTTGAAGAGCTGCATGATGCGCGGCTTAACCTTCATATCTTAGAACGAGCCATTGAGCTTGGGCAAACTGATCTGATTAATCCAGAGGCCAAGAAGTCTGTAGAGCTGTATAACAAAGATGACTGCCTATCTACGTTATATCTTAGAAACTGGCTTGAGCGTTTAAGAACGCAGCAAATTCAGAGCGGTCTTGATATTACAAGACCTATCGTAGATGTCACAGAAATTTCAGAAGACCGAGATGCCTTGCAGCAAGAAATAGCAGAGCTTTATGAGCGTCTTGCCGGGGATGTACCAGAAGAAAAAAACGATAGATCCCAAAAACAGCATGCAAACTGGCTTTTGGCCAATATGCTCAACTGGTATTACCGCGAAAAGAAATCAACGTATTGGGAACTATATAGACTGCGTGACTTAGCAGATGGCGAATATCTCGATGAGAAGAAAGCGGTTAGCTATTTAAAATTTGTCGGAACGGTAGAACATACGCCTAGGGGGATTCCGATAGATCGCTATAGTTATGCTCCTCAAGACTGTGAGCTTGAAAAGAAAGCCGACCTGGAAACGAGCGATGGTATTAAAGTTGGAAAGCTTGAGGCCATTGATAAAGTAAATAGAACAATT
>CAXBFT010000135.1:0-5768 GCA_963974945.1 uncultured Alphaproteobacteria bacterium | reverse complement strand
CATCTTCACCTCTCCGGCGCTGGTATAGTGCACCGAAAAGGCGGATGCGAAAATATTGTTCATCAGGGATGAAATGGCATTGCAATACATACTCGCAAAGATCTTCGGCATTCAAAGAAGCGCCTAAAAAAGTGCCGCGAAATGTGCCTGCAAGCAACCTTTCATCGGCATAGCAGTCATACCCCTTGGCCGAAGCAACAAGCGCGGCGGCGTAAGCAGATTCGCTATGATCAAAAAGCGTAATCCGGGGCAGAAAACCATTGCCTTCAACAAACGCCTGCACCGCTTTATAGCGATCCGGCTTTGGCATTGTATAAATGCCTCGGCCCGTTTCTTTTTGGATGTAGTAATCGATATAGCGGCGCAGCCATTCCGATGACTCCGATGCATCAGAGTCAAAAAAAGAATTGTTCAGCTCTTCATCACTGAGCGGCATGATATCATTCTTAAAATCAAGCAATGTGCCGCGGCTCTTTAATGCTTCGCGCTTCTTGTGTACATAGCGGTAATCACGCCAGTAATTGGCCTGCGCCGCTGAACGGCGAACTTGTTCTTGATATTTACTCATGTGCTGTCCTCATTTTTGAATATGAAGTCAGCGAGGCCTCGCAAATACTTCGGTTTGGTTGTATTGACCGAAGAAATGATGGCATTAATGTGTAATGTCGAATAGAACAGCATGTGGGCGCCAACGTGTCACTCTGTGGTCACTTCGTCGCAATGTTCATAAAACATCGAACTAATGAGATAGTATTCGAATGCCTCTTCCACACCCCACAAAAAATTTCACGGTAAAAGAGGAATATGACACACGGCGGCGTAGAAATATCTGGTATATAATACAAAATTATAAACGTACTCAGGTATCAGCTCGAAAATTCTCACTTAATATGAAGAGAAGATACTTAGATGCATTCGGCCTTGGACAAGCGCCTTTAGAGAATGGAACTGGCAATATCTCAGTCAGATTAGTCAGAGATACGCAGAGGCGGAAATATTACAAATGGTCTGAAAAAGAAGCCATAGAAAGGATAGAAGACCCGACTTGGCGATTTCTCGACAGATTCTCGCAGCTTATTCTAGCTGATCTAAATCTTGGGGTGGTTCCAGCAATATTCGATTTCTTCAATTCTGAAGATTGTGTCCAGAGCAACGCTATTGGTGTCCACTCTGACACATTGTATTTTATTAGGCCAATCGGAGCAGAGGCCGGTCAAAAATCGGGTGTTTTGAAAGTCGGTGAACAGGTAGATAGCCAACATGCGAACGTAATTTTTTGGATGAACACACAGAGCATCTCAGATGTCGATTTAGCAGAACAGGAGTTTAGAGAAGGCAATAGAAGAAACTATATTCTGTGGAAAGGTCTTATGAAATTCCTGCTACCGCTGAGTAGGAAAGTGAACGACGACTATTTGTTTTCGAATCATGACGTGGTTGCAATTTTGCGCGAATACGGCAGCAATCAACCTGGCTCTTTGATTATTCGAAATCTCGCTGAAATCAAGCCAACGTCGACTCAAATCTGCTTGTTCAAAACACCTCATGCGGAACTAAAATACAAATTTATCTGTTCAGAAAGCAGCGGTTAATGATGGACGCTGCGCTACAGTTATTCGAGGCAATAGAAGCTGATGATATTCAGAGCGCTTCCGAGTTGCTTCGGACATCACCGTCTCTCGCAAATGCCACCAATGAGTACGGGCAAACCGCGTTCTGGCAAGCATCTAGCAGGGGCCGCATCGAACTTGTCCAGCAAATGTTGAATGATCCTATAGCTTCCATTTTAGAGCCGCTCACTCCTGATCGTTGGTCGCGTGATGCTCTAGACGCGGCGGAAGCTTACGGACACAGAGACATTGTTGCCTTGTTGGAACCGGTTTTCGAGGTTGGTATTTATCCGGAGACACCACTTAAGACGGAAACGCGAATGCAGCGTATGTGGCTTGGGGTTGCAAGTCTGAAGGATACTATCTTGTATGCTTTAGAAGCCAGCAGACCATCATGGGGGGTTGTTAGCGTCGGCTTGACAGTACTTATCGCCGCTGTGATGCTGACATTGTGGTTTTCTGACTATTCTCCGCAGAACCCGCAACGATACATTGCACAAAATATTGAGGAAAAGCCGATTAACGATGCGGTGCTAAGCGCAATCGGGGGCAATCGCACCAATTATGTGAAGTTAGAAGACCTGGTTGAACTCATACGCAATGATAGATGGGATGATATAACAATTGAAAAAATTATCGTTGCTCCTGCACCGGGAAAAATGGACAGATTGACGATTAGGTGCATCATTACTTTGACTAAAGATACTTTTTCAACTCAATGGGAAACATCTGTTTTAAATCCAAGTGCAAATTCACCCCAAGTAGAAACTGATTTCGACGATATGGTTTTTAAGTATAGATCCACAAAAATAGATGTAATTAATTATGCCATAAACTTTTGTTTTAATTAGACAATATTCACTCAATTTTACTTAAGTAGATACTTTATGATACCATTGCATATTAGGTATATGTTATGGATAATATTAAAAAAATATTTGAAGCCGTCGAGTCTCAGGATGTTAAGGAATATAAACGCCTTCTGGATGAAGATCCAACGTTGATCAATCAAAGAAACGAGCATGAACAAACCGTGTTCTGGCATGCTTGTGTCCGCCTTCCCTACGAAACCATCGAGCAAACTATTGTTGATGAAAAAATCAGTAGGGTTTTGGACGTGGATCTTTGCGATCGCTGGGGAAGATTCCCTCATGATGCCGCCGAAGCTTATGAACGGGAAGATGTCGTGAAGCTTTTATACAAAGTGGGACGAAAGGACTTTGACCCCGGAGAGCCTTAAGCGCGCCTGGTTTTCAAGGTAGGGCTGCTGCAAGGGAGTTGAAGAAAATCAATGAGTCTACGAACACACGTGAAACTACATTGCAGAAGAGCCAATAATGGCATTACATTAGCTAAACAAGACGGATAGTTCTGTTTGAAACCACAGTATCTTCGTTTATCCCATTAACAAACGGAAATTCACCGCCATTATAGGGCTGGGAAGAGTTTGTGATTAAGGCTTGCATTAGAAGCCCTCTACAAACAGCAACTTCGGAACGAACTTGTAAGCGCCGGAACTGGTGCACTTGTCCTGTTCCTCGACAGGCTTTTCCGACTTGCATAAAGCCCGCGCGTTTTTCTGTAATTTTCTCAAGCACTTTAAAAAAGCGCTTTCAGCTTCCTGAAAGCTATTGACGGTTGCCGGGCAGGTAGGAATATAAGTGTCAAAGTCTCCGGACTGGTTAAGTATGACTGCAGCAACGGAGTATTGAACAGGATTGGCGGACATATCAGGCATAGGCAGTGCCGTCTCCTTGTCACTAGGAAATGTCACGAGATAAGTTTCATACTCAAAAAATGTTGACAGGGCTTGCGAACGGGCCATTCGCACAAGCAGGGTGGCAATAGAAACCGTATTGTCCGGCAGTACACTCAGCACGAAATCTTGTTGTGGTTTGAACTTTGTATGCTCAGCTACCTCAAAGATGATCGTTGAAAACTCATTCCAAGGATTCATAGCTTGCTCCTTGAAAATTATTTGTTGCTCGGTCTTAATCTTACAACCTAACATCATGAGAGACAAACAACCCAGCATCAAATAGCCCAATATTTTCATTTGACGCTTTCGATAGAAATTGGTGCGTATAACTTCAAATATCATCACCGTAGAACAATTGTTACAGTTCTGTTTTGTGCTTCACCTGCCTTATCCGCAATCGGACGTTCACGGCCATATGACACCACTGCTATTTGGGATGGGTTAACTCCTTGCCTCATGAGATAGCTAGCAACAGCCGTGTTCCTGTCTGCTCCAAGGCGCAAAGTAGCCTCGCGCGTTACAAATTCACCTTCTTTATTTGCTGTACGTCCTTGAAGAAGAATATGCGCATCTGATGCTCTTACAATTTTGCGTGCTAATGTACTCAACTTTATTTGCGCGGTTCTGGATAAGATCGAGACGCTCTCCTCGAAAAAAACCTGCTCAAGAAACTCCAACTTAGCTGTTTTTTGAACTACGGGTGCCTCCTTTTGAGACGGAGACGGAGCGGCTTGTTTTTTTTGATAATCTGACCCAATTGCACGGGCAGCAGACACACCACCGTACCGACTACTGCAATGTAGTTTGCCATTAGCTAAATCACTAAACGCCCCCCAAAATATATCATTCAGAAAAACATTAACCTGCCTGGGTCGTAGCCGTTGACGGGCTAAACGTCCAACCGGTTCCAATGTTAAAACGCCGTTTGCATAATCATAAATATCTTCCCATTTCTCAAGCTTTGCATCGAACCTCATTTCAGCCGCTTCTCCGCCATGGCCGTCATCATAAAACCGCGTACTGAGATTCTCTGCTACTGCAACGCGGCCTCCATAGCTCAGCGTAAAGCCATTATATTCTGTCTGTTCATCTTTCCCCAGTCTCGGTGAACTCTCAGAATCGGTGAGATCATCTGGACTTTCAACAACCCCGGGCTTGAAACTCAAGGCCATGAACACACTATAAGATTCATCCTCATTTTTTATGCAGTCAACGGTTGCATAAACATCAGAAACGACGTCATGCGGAGACTGAACACCACCTAATGCCATAGATGAGCTACCGCTTCTTCGCCATACTAGGATGTCAAGGGTGATGGCATTTGCAGTTAGTAGCTCGTTCTTTTCCAAATAAAGCATTTCACCTTTATGGGTTTGTGATGCCTTGAGCAGAATATCAGATTTAATCCCCATGCTCCCCAGATGATCAACGATAAGCGCTGAATAGTATTGGGTCTTGGCGGTCTCATCTTTAAGCTTTAGTTGTTCTGCTTTGCTCTCCAGTTTCGGACCGATTTCATCTGATGCAAATCCGCGTCCTTCATAATACTGGTGTACACCAAGGCTTCCTCTTTTAGATGGGCCGTTCATCACGCGGTCAGCATTAAACAAAGTCAATTGCCTAGAAACCCCGCCAAAAAAGGCATAGGCGCACGCACTTTCACATTGCCCTCCACCCCAGCCTTCGGTCCAGGGATCATCGTGATACGCAGAGTCATCCTTTGATACCACTCGTGCAAGCGCAGTATTCAGACGCATATCGCGAATTATACGCCCCAGCTCCATACCTGCCAGAACATCGCCTCCTTTGCTGTGAAAACCCACCGTTGTGATTCCGGCCTTGTGCAAGTCACATATACCCTGCTCTTTACATTTCTTAGATAGAAATTCTGAAAACCTAGCAGGTGTGTCTTCCTTAATGACACCCTCGGCTGCTATCCAAGCGGGCGTTAGGCCACTAGGCACCAGGTGAAATTCCATTTCAGATACGTTTGAACTACCTTCCCACACAACGAACGACAGGGCAGCGATACCCAACACTCCAAAGACTGCCATGATCTTTAAAAATCTCTTCACTACAATCCCCTATACCGCGTGCATACAATACCGCATCACATGCACCCGCAATAATTAAATAACCACATCCAAGATACGCTTAGCTTAGCAACTTAAGCACGAGGAAATCAACTCTCCAACCCTGCCATAACGCTTTATACCCGCGCCGTTTCGAAAATTTGTACGAAGCCGGTTGTGTTTTTCGCACGTTGGCGCGGTGAACTGGCCTTGTACCGTTTGGAGCGTGCAGCATGAAGAAACAAATCCAATCCCCGTTTGCGGGTGGTCCACGAACCCAAGAAGATACCGACGAGAACGGCCAGCCGCGCATTACAGTATGGCTTA
>CAXBFT010000134.1:0-5842 GCA_963974945.1 uncultured Alphaproteobacteria bacterium | reverse complement strand
CAATGACTTTTGCGAAACCACCGTGATTGAATAAAAAATGAAGGTGTTTTATTTCACCCCAGATATTCATATTTCCCCACCTGCTATGGATGGTGCGTGATGCCATGCGAAATTAAACAGATGGCGAAAGCTTTCCGCCCATCCCAAGCTATGGATAATATTGATGCGGACATCCTTATCTTCAAAGGCGATTAAAGCCAATCGATCACCATAGACATAAAAGGATTGATCGTTGAAAAATTCGGTGGGGATGTGTTTATATTCGGCAAATTTATCGGCGATAAAAAAATCATCACCTTCTTCGATGAAAATTTTAAAACTAAGATTTTCAATCGGCTTCATACGCGCGGCATGTGCCTCATATAAATCCTTATGCATCCATTTAATCCAATGACGTTCATTCACATTGGATACGCATATTTCTCCGCCTTGGGCTTTTGCAACTTCGAATACATCATCCATAAAACTGACAAAACCGTGATGACCATAAAGTTCGATAATATCTTCTTTCGGTTTAAACTCTGCGCCGTTATTATCGGTGAATACGATGCCGTTATTATCGAAGTACGAAGTAATTCGCTCCATTGTATCAATGCGGAATTTACATTGTCCTTTATCGAATTTATTTAAATTTGCGCGAGTGATCCCTGTGGCCTCGGATAATGACTTTTGGGTCATACTGAGCAGGGCAGTCGCGGCGCGGATTTGTTCGGGGGAAAGGGTCATTGTTTTCTTTATTTTTATATATTAGGGTTTTCTACACAGATTGAATTGCAATTTCAATCAATATTATCGGTTTTAAAATACTAATATCATCTATAAAAATACAAATTATAAGTATTTTATAGATAATTGTATTTAATATGATAATATTCGCATCTTTTTATTGACATCTTCCTTAATGCTCTACTATAAATATAGTTATTAAAGGGCAGTGTTTATCTTTTGTTGTTTGTTATGTTACGCACCATACAATAAATTCATGAATATTTCACGCCTTTAATAGTGCAAAGCGGCGCATTTATATAATTTATGCGGCGCTGTAAAAAAATAAGTAAATATGATTTTGCCACAAGGAAATCTTCCCACGACTTTTTCCATGATGGTTATGGCCGCCTCGACACCCTCACGCTTCCCCCAAAGTTGTTTAGGTCGAGGCGGTTTTCTTATTCCGGGGTCAGGCTTTGGTTGGTGAACCATGTGACCTGTTGTTTGGCATATTGGCGGGTTTTGGCCTGCGCCTTTTTGATGGCTTCATCCTTGCTCATCTCACCTTTGATATAGGCGAGGAGCTGTTTATACCCTAAGGCTTTATCAAGGGGGATGTTTTCGTTTACGTCGCCTTTTTCAACGCGGGCAGCAAAATGCTCAACCTCTTCCAATGCGCCATGATCCATCATCCAGGTAAAGCGGTCATTGCATCGTTGATGTTGGATCGGGCGGGGCGGGATAATAATTTCGACCATGAAATTCCAATGTTCAGGCGGGGCGAGGCGATCTAACTTTTGCCAATTGGCGAGGCTTTTTCCCGTGGCTTCTAAAACCTCCATCGCGCGGATGATGCGGGCCTTATGGTTCACATGGAAACGCTGCGCCATTTCGGGATCGACGGCCATAAGCTCATCATAGAAACTTTCTGCGCCGATCTCTTCATATCTGGCCACCACTTTATTACGGATGTCATCCGGTATATCAGGCATCGGTGATAAGCCATGCGTCAATGCCTTAATATATAGCCCCGACCCCCCCGTGATAATTGGGGTTTGTCCCTGTTCTAAAATTTTATTGATGATGGGCTCAACCGTTTCGCGCCATGTTCCGGCAGAACACGTATCATTAGGATGTAAATGGCTATAGAGCAAATGCGGTACTTGCTCTAAATCCTCTTTTGGGGGCTGCGCGGTTAAAAGATGTAGGCCGTCATAAATTTGCATAGAATCGCAATTGATGATCACGCCGTTACACTCTTTGGCAAGCTCGATCGCGCGGGCGCTTTTACCGCTTGCAGTGGGGCCGGCGATGATGTGGATATTGCTCATACGCTACCCTTCATAGAAAGAAGGGCGGTCATGGCGTTCAAATTATCTTCCACGCCATAGGGCAAATTTGCGATAAAAAGACCGCTGCCATACATGCCGCGCGATTGCCCGTTTTGGGTATAAAACTCAACCTCATTAACCATGGTTTTCGGCAGGTCAAGCGCTTGCAATCCTTCAATCATCTCGTGATGCGCACCAGAGGGGAGGAGCGGATACCATACGCAAATAACCGCGACATTCCAAACGCGATGAACATGCTTAACATGGCTTATAATTTCGCCATATTCACTTTTAATCTCAAAGCTTGGGTCGATAAACACAAAGCCACGGCGCGGATCACAAGGGGAAATTGCCCGTAAAGTCTCATAGCCATTACGTTTATAGCTTTTAATATTCCGCCCGCGCATGCTATGGCGCAGATGGTCAAATTCCTGCGGGTGTAGCTCGGATAAATGGATGCGATCATAATCACGCAAAACTTCTTGCGCCAAAGCGGGAGAGCCCGCATAGATGTGATCACCATGTTTGGCTTTCACCGCGTTAAGCGTTTTGGTATAGATGTGATCATTGGAAAAAAGCTTATCCTTTAATACGCGCTCAATTCCTGCTGCTGCCTCGCCTGTTTTTTGGCTTTCAGGGCTTTGAAGATCATAAAGCCCGCGCCCTGCATGTGTTTCAACATAGCTTAGAGGTTTATCCTTTTGCACCATTTGATTAAGCAAAAGGCAAAGCGCCGCATGTTTGTGAACATCGGCAAGGCATCCCGCATGATATATATGTTGATATGACAGCATGGCCATAGTTATAGTCAATTATAGTATCGACTGTCGATATTTTTATCTCCGTTTTAACATGTCCTACCACCATTTTTATTGAAGGTCTTTTATGATTCCACAAACTGAAAAGGCCATTGCCCTTACACTCTTTGCCTTTGCCGCCTTTGCCTTGAGCGATGGTTTGCGTAAATTGATGAGCCTAGATTATCCCATTATTGATATTTTATTTTGGCAAGGCGCGCTGGGGCTTGTGCTGTTATGTCTTGCTATTCCTTTTATTGGCGGGATGAATGCCGTTTTGGATCGTAAGAATATAAAGTGGCAAATTATCCGTGGTGGTTTGATCGCACTTAATACAACATTTTCATTAACGGCAATCAGTCAGGTTCCGATTATGGATGCCTATACGATTTTCTTTTTGACCCCGTTTGTCACATGTTTAATGGGCGTGGTGTTTTTTAAAGAAACGATCGGCGCGTTTCGCATGTTATCCATTGGTTTTGGGTTTATTGGTGCGTTGGTTGCATTTAGGCCGGGGTTTGAGGCCGTAAATCCTGCTTATCTTTATGCCTTAACCTGTGTTTTTACCTTTTCATTTTCGAATATGGTGGCGCGGCATATGGGCGCAACCAAGTCTTTGGCGGCCTATGCGTTCTGGCCTTTTATTGTTTTAATTATGGGCATTATTATTTATCGCGGCGGCGATATACCGCCAATGCATGATGCGCAATTCTTACTCTATGCTGTGTTGATCGGCTTTGCGTATGGCGCGGCAAGCTTGACGATTGCCTATGCTTTTACCCTTGCCCCTGCGGCGGTGATTGCGCCATATCAATATATACAAATCATTTTTGCGTTGGGCTTTGGGTATTTCTTCTTCGGTCACATTCCTGATTCTATGAAGATGCTTGGCGCATCGATTATTATTGCCTCCGGCCTAGTGATGTTCGCGCGGGAGCGCATGCAAAAACGGCGCACCGAAAAAAATAAGCGCGCCGTTTTGGAAGAGTGATTTTATGATGGCTTGTTTAAGGCATTGCCATTCCGGATATACTTGGAATTTTTTGTGCGCTCTCTAATAAAGCCTCAGGTGCTTCTTGTATTTCGATACTTTCTGGTTCTGGTGTAACGATATTACCTGTTTCATCAAATTCAAAAGATTCATCCGGTGTTCCTGTGTTTTGCTTAAACGCCTCGGTAGGTGGAGAAAAATCAAAGTTTTGACCATTTTTAAATGAATCGTTGAGCATGTCCTTATCCAGCCCCTGTGTTTCAGATACATAATGTATGATCGCCTTCTGCATAAAATTGGGGTCTGCCTTGATTGCGGCTATACCTTATTCATTTATTCCCTATGGGAGTTTTAGGGCTACGAATTTCATATTCCCTTGATTATTCACCAGAAACAGAACGGATTTACGTTGGTTCTTCTGTGCCTTATCAATGATGTCTATTATCATTTCGGGGGAGGTGATGGGTTGTTGATTGATCTCCACAATAACATTGCCGATATTCAGCCCCTTTTGCGCGGCCTCTGACATTGGTTTTATATTGCTAATGATAAGGCCGTTGATCGATGGGGCAATATCAAATTCAGTGCGCAAGGCTTCATCAATGGGCTTCACCGTCATGCCGAGTGCATCAATATCAACGCCGGTGCCTGTTGATTTTGTCGGGCGATCAAGCAAACCTTCTTCTTCCGCTTTTTCAAGCTCTCCGATGGTGACATTTGTTATATGCTCTTTCCCATCACGCCAATATTTTATTTTGGCGGTAGAGCCGACATCATTTTCTGCAATGATGCGGGGCAGAGCCTTCATGTCTTTGATCATCTGTCCGTTGATTTCAAGGATAATGTCGCCTGCCTCTATCCCTGCTTTATCGGCGGGGCCATCTTGATTGGTGCTGGCGATTAATGCACCACGCGCGGTGTCAAGCTCTAGGCTTTCGGCAATTTCGTCGGTGACGGTTTGAATCCGTACGCCAAGCCATCCGCGTTTTGTATGTCCGTATTTTATGATTTGTTTAATGACTGGTTTTGCTAAGGCCGAGGGAATAGCAAAGCCGATCCCGACTGATCCGCCTGATGGGCTAAAAATTGCGGTATTTATACCGATCACTTCGCCTTTCATGTTAAATAATGGACCGCCTGAATTGCCGCTATTGATTGAGGCATCAGTCTGTAAAAAATCATCATAGGGGCCGGAATTAATATCACGAGCACGGGCGGAAAGTATGCCCGCCGTTACTGAACCACCAAGGCCAAAGGGGTTTCCAATGGCCAAGGTCCAATCACCAACGCGCAAAGAATCGCTATCACCCAGATCAACGGCGGTGAGGTTTAACCCTTTGCTTTGAACTTGTAAAACGGCAATATCTGTTTTTTCGTCAATACCGATAATTTTGGCATCAATAGTCACGTCATTGGTAAAGGTCACATGTACATTTTCTGCATCACGCACGACATGGTTATTGGTGATGATATAGCCATTTTCTGCGTCAATTATAAATCCTGATCCCAAAGAGGAGCTTGGTGTCATCGGCATACCACCGCCGCGGCGTTCCATAAATTCTTGGAAGAAGTCTTCAAAGGGTGAGCCTTCTGGGAATTGGGGCATTTCGGGAAAATCTTTGGGCTCTACCATTTTTTGTGTGGTAGAGATATTCACCACAGCGGGGGAGAGGATTGCGGCCAAATCGGCAAAGCTTACCGGTGCCATTCTGACTAATTCTTTGGCATCTTCCATCGTTTCTGCACGCACCGTTGCTACGGGAAGGGCGAGTAATAAACAAGACAAAGAAAGCGCAAAAGTTGATTTTACAGTATGCATTTTTTTACCTCTGATTTTATGAAAGAAAGAGGGTAACGATAGGACGATCTTTTGCCTCGGTCAACTGTTTTACTATAAATAGCCCGCAAAATGACTAAGGGCAAAATCATACAGATTTCGCCCTTATAATTGTTCATATGTGTAACATCAGATGATGTGTTATTCCGAAAAGTGTTTGAAGAACGGGCTATCCGGA
>CAXBFT010000133.1:0-5956 GCA_963974945.1 uncultured Alphaproteobacteria bacterium | reverse complement strand
ACCATGAAAAATCCATCGCGCGTTTATCAAGCATCGCCTTACCGCGCAAACCCGCAAGCCCGTCTTTGACCGATAATTTTAACGGCCCACCGCTCAAATCCAAATCGCTGACCACATCGGGAAAATTCACATCGCGCAATTCACCTTCCACGCCAATCTTAAAATCTTTTAGTTTTACATTGGCTTGCGCGGGGAAATGCAAATGGAGGTCTAAATCGGCCTGACCACGAACCTGTGCGACATCCATTCCAATCTTCTCACCCAGATCAATCGGTTTTTTCGATATATAACGTAAAACATCATCGATTTTACCACTTAACTTGGCTTTTACATCGGCATCACCCTCTCCCTCTGCAACGATTTTATCGAAATAGACCCGTCCGTCTTTCAAAGCCAGAGCGCCGATATTGCCTTTTTTGACGTTGATCTCAAGCTCGTCCTTGTCCAAATCAAAACGACCCGAACCGTTTAGATTCTTACCTTTATCAAGCGGCGCTTCGTAATCAATGCTCATCCCTTCAAAATCAAAGGTCGCGGCCAGGCCCTTTATATCGACGTCCCACGCCGCGGCGCCACCATCCTCAGGGATAGTTTTTTGCAAAACAAGATCACCGCCAACAGACAGATTTTTCAAAACCCCATCCGCCATTCTTTTCACCACCCAAAGCTCGCTATTATCACCGCGCAAAACCTTCGGCCACAACGGATCAATTTGCGCATGTTGCACCTCATCAATCCAAAGCCGCGCCGCGCCGTGCGCCGCATCATCTGTGTGCGTAGCATCAAATTCGGCGTTTAGTGTGACGTCCCTTAAGGTTACATGCGTATCCTTTACTGTGACGGCCTTACCCGCGTAATGATACAAAATATTCAGCGCCAAATCTTTGTATGGGATAGGATCATCAGACAGATCAGGATGGTATAAGCTGCCCTCATCAGAGGAAATATCAAGCCACAAATCAACCGGCATAAATAGTTCATCAAGCAGCGTTTCAACATGGGCATTAACGACAATATTCTGATCCGCCAAAACCCCAAGCTCAGGAATTTTTCCTGCTATAGATTTTACATCCAAATTCTCAAGATCGGCGTTAAGGGCAACGGTTTTGGCATCCCAAATGTAATCCATTCCGACATGCATCGTTGATTTCTTAAGCGCTACATCAGGCAAGGTAAAATCAATCGAGCCCTCCATCCCTGCCACTGTACTGGCAAGATTGAGGTTGAAATCAGGCAATGACCATGACTGCTTGGCCATATCATCATTAATCACAAGGCGCGCATCCTCAATGCGGAATGCCTGCAATCGTGAGATCAGGGAGTCATGGGCGCTTTCCTGCCCCGGGCGGGCAATATATCCGAAGATACGCGTGGTCAGCTCAAATTTTTCCTCATCGGTTTTGCTATCCTTTGATGGCGCGTCACTGAGGTTTAAGCGTATATCCCCTTCAGAAGTGCGCTCAATAAACAGGCTAGGCTGGCGCAGAACAATGGATTTCGGCATGATACGGCCAATCAAGAGGCGAGAGCGTGAAAAGCTAATCGCGGCGCTATCGACGGAAAAGATCAAATCATTGGTTTTGTTATAAAGCCGTGTACCTTCAAGCTCCAGATAGAGCGGGCCTTGCAAATCAGGCCAATAAAGCACGACCTTATCCATATCGGCGTAATTGCCTGTTTCAGAATCATGCAAGGCAGAGCGCACATATTCCTTCGCAAAGCTAATATCCAGCGGGGCATTGGAAACGCGCCCGACAAATATGGCAACCATTGCACAGAAAACAACACTTAAAAGCGTTATAAGCTTTATACTATGGCGGCTAAAATGCCAGACAAAATGGCCAACGCGTTTTGGCACAATACACACCCTTAATTTTTAAAATAAATTATATCGTCTATTTCTATCGCAGCATTATCAATTTGACCATATGCTTTGCGTCCATTACTGATATTACTCACCATGAATTAGACTTTAAGGATATAAACCATGACCGAGCTGAGCATTGATATGATCGCCCCTAATTTTACCCTACCTGTTGATGGCGGCGCAGAGATTACCCTCTCTGATTTTAAGGGAAAAAATGTGGTTTTATACTTCTATCCGAAAGATGACACCCCCGGATGCACCACTGAATCTTGTGCCTTTCGTGATGCTTTGCCGGATTTTGAAAAATTGGATGCGGTGATTATCGGTCTTTCAAAATGCAGCGTTAAAAAACACGATAAGTTCAAAGAAAAGCACAGCCTGAACTTCCCTCTTGCCTCTGATGAGAATGGAAGCGTCTGTGAGGCTTATGGCACATGGGTTGAAAAATCAATGTATGGGCGCAAATATATGGGCATTGATCGCTCTACCTTCCTGATTAACAAAGAAGGTAAAATTGCCCATATATGGCGTAAAGTCAAGGTCACTGGCCATGTTGATGATGTTGCAAAGGTTTTAGCCGAACAATAACAAGAATGCCATGAACGGATCATGCGGTAATGAATAAGAGTCTATCATTGTAGGCATTTAGAATCGTCTGGCTTTGTTTTGTGACAAGGCGCAAGCGACGCAGTGCAGAAGCCCCGCAACAACGATGTCACTGAATAAATACAAATGCTATAGGGCATTAAAAAAGGTGAGCCCGTAAAGCCCACCTTTCTCAATCATATCTTACCAATACTCTTACGCAGCAATCCCTACAGGAACTGTTAGGCCGCCATTGGCCTTATTCATGTGATCATGGACATGCTCGACCATCAAATCAATATTATTATGGAAGAAGTGGTTTGCGGTCGGCAACACACGATAATCAATCGCGATACCTTTTTGCATGTGCAAACGCTCAACCAAATCAGCAACATCTTGTTGTGGTACAACGTCATCACGACCACCATGCAGGAATAGACCCGATGTTGGACATGGTGCCAAAAAGGCAAAATCATCTGTATGCGCAGGTGGCGCGATAGAGATAAAGCCTTCGATTTCAGGGCGGCGCATTAAAAGTTGCATACCAATCCACGCACCGAAAGAAAATCCGGCAATCCAAACACCACTGGCATTCGGGTTAATTTCTTGCATCCAATCAAGAGCAGATGCCGCATCGCTAAGCTCGCCCTCTCCGTCATCGAAAACACCTTGTGAGCGACCGACACCACGGAAGTTAAAACGTAATACAGAATAACCACGTGCAACATAAGCCTGAAAAAGTGCATGTGTGATTTTATTGTTCATAGTTCCGCCATGTTGCGGATTTGGATGCAAAACCAAGGCTAAGGGCGCATCTTTAATTTTGGAGTGGTGGTAACGACCTTCTAGGCGGCCGGCTGGGCCATTCAAGATAACTTCGGGCATTCATTAAACCTCTATTATTATTTCGTTTAGGTAGTAAATAGTATAACATGACGTGGATGACATAAAACTCCCTTGCGCCATAGTGCAATGTATATTAGACAATGACGCATAAGTCCACAAAATTCGTATAAGCTATTGATATACAATGTGGATAACACGATGGTAGGACATGAACAATACAATAATATACCTAGACTATAACGCAAGCGCCCCACTTCGCCCCGAAGCGCGTGATGCGGTGATGTGCGCGATGGATTGTGGCGGCGCGGCGTTAAATGCCTCGGCGGTGCATTATTATGGCAGGCTGGGTCGTAAAATCGTCGAAGATGCCCGCCGCGACGTTGCCACACTTATGGGAGCACACACAAATCAAGTTCTGTTCAATAGCGGAGCTACAGAGGGCAATAACACGATCATCAACCATTTTGCCCGCGCCTATCCCGAAGATATGATCCTTATATCCGCGGTTGAACACCCATCTATCCTTGAGCTGACGCAGCATTACGATAACATAAAAACCATTCCCGTTGATGAAAACGGCCTCGTGCGCGCGGATATATTAGAGGACATGCTAAAAGCGCATAAAACATCATTGGTATCGTGCCTTTATGCACATAATGAAACAGGGGCAATACAGGACGTTTCGTTATTGTGTGAAATATCACATAAAAATGGCGCATTCTTTCATAGTGACGCGACTCAGGCGGCGGGAAGAATACCTCTCAATATACAAAATGATAACATTGATTTCCTTACAATCTCATCCCATAAAATCGGTGGACCGCAAGGTGTTGGCGCGCTTATATTGGGGCAATGCGGACAAACGCCTACCCTGCTCCATGGCGGCGGACAGGAAAAATCAGCGCGCGCCGGCACAGAAAATATCGCAGGTATTGCAGGCTTTGGCGCAGCAGCCAAACAAGCGCTTGCCGATAGAGATCTCTATGCGCGCCTTTGCGTCCTTCGCGATAAGATAGAAGCCGCCATAAAATCCACAGCCCCTGAAACCGTTTTCCACGCAAAGAACGCGGCGCGCCTGGGCAACACGACGTTTTTCAGCCTCCCCAAAGGCAATGCTCAAAGCTTGCTTATGGCATTTGATTTAGAAGGCATCGCGATCAGCAACGGCTCTGCCTGCTCTAGCGGCACAGTGAAACCCAGCACAACCTTAAATGCAATGGGCGTAAAACCTGCTTTGACCAAAACGGCGCTACGGGTTTCGTTGGGATGGGCCACGCGCGAAAGTGATATTGACGCATTCATAAAAGCATGGGAAAAGATATATCTTCGGATTAAAGCATAAGAGATTAGATTTAAGGACAACCATATCATGGCAAAAATAAACGTTATCCAAAAAGATGGCACAACCAAACAAATTACAGCGGAAGACGGTTGGTCTTTGATGGAAATTTTACGTGATGCAGGGTTTGATGCAATCGAAGGCGCATGTGGTGGCTCTATGGCTTGCGCGACATGCCATATGTATATCCACCCCGATTGGGAAGACAAGGTCAGCGCACAAGACAATGAAAAAACCGAAGAGGAAGAGGATATACTCGACCTTGCATTTGACCTCCATGACGGCTCTCGCCTTGGCTGCCAGATTCGCATGAGCGAGGAGCTTGACGGCATTATTGTCGCTGTTCCCGGTGCTAAAACCGACTGGTAAAAACATTCTTGATACAGAAGCCATACCATACACGCCTATGCAGTTATGCAAAATTTATGTAACTCATAAGTGTAAAATAATGCTATCACCCCTTTATCCTGAGTAGAACCGGATTAAGGGAGAGCAAAGATGCTTATGGTTATTACGGATAATTCAAGTAAGACACGCTATTTCGCCGATAAATACGAACCATTCGGTAATAAAAGCGATCCAAATGACTTTAATAGCACCTCCGGCATAAAGCTCAGCCTGAAAACGAAGAGCTTTTCCATCAATAAACAAGTAGAGATCCCCAACCTGCCCCTTAAATTATTTGAAGATGTCGCGCGCCATCACCGCACAGAACCTTTGAAAGTCATCCTTGGCGATTCAGATGTAATGAGCGGCGCCAAAGGAAAAAGAGTGACCGTCGATAACTACACGCCGGTAGGGGAACATAAAACGAAATTATCCTTCACCCAAGATTCAGGCATCACCATTAATTTGCCTGTTGCGGCGGTAGATTTGTTAGTCGCAAATCAGAGCCTGAATTTCAAGCACCCTAATTTTGGTGGCCCGATAGATTTGAGCAGTGAAGATAAAATTGAAGCGCTTAGACATAAATACAATACGGGTGAGCTAAAGCACTTCACCGGTGATTTTGGCATGCCTCTTAACATTACTCCCGAAGGCGTTGATGTGATTTTACAACAAACAGAAAAAGCGCGCCCCAATATTTTCCAACAAATCCTCGGCTCACTTTCCAAGGCATTTTGGGATACGGCGCATCATGACAATCATATCCACCGCGCCGAAAAGCCAATCAAACTGACCGATGTCGATGCCCATATCATTGCGCAAAAAACAGATCACGCCCTTGAAAATATGCCAAATTAGAATTCCTGCATCAACGCGGGCTTGAAAAAAAGCACAAGCCATTATAAAAGGATGGCTTGGTGCACTTCACAGGA
>CAXBFT010000132.1:0-5957 GCA_963974945.1 uncultured Alphaproteobacteria bacterium | reverse complement strand
CCCTTCAATCGGATTTCCGCACACAACGGGCGAACTCTCGGTCAGGCCATAGCCTTCAATAACCGTACAGCCTGTATTTTCCTCAAATTTACGCTTCACCTCAACCGGCAACGGCGCACCGCCTGATAAACAGAATTTTAGCGATGATAAATCATATTTCTTACGCAAGGGCGAGCTATTGATCGCGCTGTAAATCGCAGGGACAGCAGGGAAGAGCTGCACCTTCTTTTTATGAATCGTTTTAAGCGTATCAGCCAGGTCAAAACGCGGCAAAGCAACGATTTCCAACGCATTAATCACGCTAAAATTCATTACCGCCGTCATGGCAAAGACATGGAAGAACGGCAAAACGCCAAGCATTTTTTCCTGCCCCTCTTTGATTTGATAGAACCAAGCTTTGGCCTGCACCGCATTGGCATAAACATTATAATGAGTAAGCATCGCGCCCTTTGGCACGCCCGTTGTCCCGCCCGTATATTGCAACACGGCCAGATCATTCACCGGATCAATCTCTGGAATCTCAACCGAGCCATCATTGGCAACCAACTCTGCAAAATTAATATAACGATTATCCTTAGGAATTTTCGATAACTCTGCACATTTCACAATCGGGAAAAGGATGTTTTTTGGAAATGGCAAAATTTTAACAAACGGACAGATAATCAAGCGCTTCAATCGCGTCGCGCGCAGCATTTTCTCCATCTTATCAAAAAGCAATGTCAGATCGAGTGTGATAACCAAATCGATTTCCGCATCTTCAATCAAATGCGAAAGCTCCTCTTCCGCATAGAGCGGGTTCAAATTCACCACCGTCGCACCGGTCATTAAAATAGCGTAATAAGAGACAAGAAAATACGGGCTATTGGGCAGAAACACTCCAATATGATCGCCTTTCTTCATACCATACGACTGTAACCCCTTTGCCATACAACGTGAAAGCTCATAGATCTGCGCCCAATTATATTTTTTCCCCAAAAAATCAAAAGCCGGATTTAATGGATATTTTGTTGCAGCATCTTGCAACATCGAAAAGACGGGTAATGGCGTAATCTCCATATCCCAGTCAATTTGCGGCGGATAGACATCAAGCCATAGAGGTGATTTTTTTGTCATGAACTAAACCCTTCAATAAACGATTCATTATATCACAAACCAGCAAAACCAGAGAGGAAAAGCCTTGCTGCACCTGCTCACTGTCATACATAAAAACACCGCATTGCATGCACAAAATATTTTGCCCTTTATTTTACAATAAAAATTGTGCATAATCATGTGGATAGTTTTCTCTATCGCCCTCTTCTGCGTTCGCACTCTTATTCTGGTAACCACTTAAGTAAAGGCGTTTCTACCCATGTTGCAAACAAGCGTTAACACAACCACCCCTCCCGAAGAAAGCATCTCAACCGTTAAGATGCACCTAAAATGGTTCAATGGAACCAAGGGTTTTGGATTTCTCGTTCCGGATGAAGGCGATTTTGATGCCTTTCTACACATCACAACATTGCAGCAGGCCGGCCTGCATTCCATCGGCGAAGGCGCCATATTAATGTGCAAAGTGCATAATGGATCCAAGGGTCATCAAGTGCGTGAAGTTATCGAAGTTCTTGACAGTGGCGCGGTCAGCACTATGCCCGAAATGGACGAAGAAAACGGTACTGTCACTATGGGTGGTCTTGTTAAATGGTATAAACCCGAAAAAGGCTTTGGCTTTATTATACCGGATGACGGTATGAAAGATGTCTTCATCCATAAAACCTTACTTGAAAAGCTTGAAATGGATGAATTAGAGGCTGGTCAACGTGTGCGTGTCACATTAAAATTCGTTGATAAGGGGCGTGAAGCAGTTGATTTGAAGGTCATTGGCTAGAAAAAAATACTGCGACACTCATTGCAAAAAGTTTTCATAAAATTTTAACTAAATTTCTGATATTATATACTTAAGGTATATTTTATAAAGAAAAAATGGGTCACTTATGAGTACAAAAACAGGATATAGACTAAAGCTATTCTATACCAAAATAAGACGCGAAGAGGGGGTCACATTAATTGAGGCCGCACTTGCACTTATATTGCTTGGCCTATTTGTTATGCCAATCTTAAAAGGCTATACCGCCAAAGAAATCGCAGAAAGCACACATAATACACGTAGCGCTCTATCAAGAGTAACTGATTCAATTAATCAATATGTCGTCACCAGCAATGGTGCATATCCCTGCCCCGCAGATTTAAGCAAAAAAGAAGGGGATATTGCAGACTATGGCAAAGCCCTGGGCGATTGTAGCTTTGTAAATGTGAGTAGTAATGTAAAAAATTGTAGCGACCCTACTTGGTTCACATCAGGCGGCATGTGTAAAATTAACAACGCAATTACAGATACCATCTTGATCGGCGGCGTACCTTTTGCCGACATTAAACTACATCCCGAAGATTCTTTAGATCATTGGGGTAACAAAATCCTGTATGCGGTGACATACAGACAAACAGATCCTACTACATTCACAACAGATGGCGGCCTCATTAAGGCGATGACGGTTGAAAGCCCGCTGACACCCGTAGACGGACTTCCTGACCTTTTATCCGATCGATATGACTTTGTGCTTGTTTCAACCGGAAAAACGGCGGTTGGTGGAATATCAAAAGACGGCATACGCCTAACAGCATGTGAAGACCCCACAATAAACGGGTATGATAACGAAAACTGTAATTTTGATGACGTGTTTTTCCTTGAAAACAATCCAAGTTTTAAAGAGGCCTCTGCCAGATCAGGTAGGGTAGGTGTCAATTTTTACGACGATTTCACCAAAGCACAAAAATCAATACCGGAAGAAATGTGGTTTCAACACAGCAATAATGCAAGCTATACGGATAATAAATTTATCCTGACCATGGCCAATCGTGTTGGTATTAATACCGAAGACCCTGAATATGCCGTGCATGTGAATGGAAGCACCAGAATTGAAAGCAATACATCGGTATCACCTATCAGAGGTGGGTGGTTAAAATCTGATTCCATATGTAATGCGGATGAAAGCGCATGCTTTGACCCCGAAATCATCTCTGGTGATGTTCCAGACATGCAATGTGATTCAGGTGATTATTATTATGGTGACCAAGGCGTATTAACACTAAAAGAAAGCAAGGTTTTTTGCAATGCTGGCCTAGACAGAACTAGTGGTACGGTTTCCACCTCAGCGAATAGTGAAAAGATACAACTTGATAATACTGTTTTTGATGCAATAGATTGTACAACATTTGGGGAGCTCCCAACAGGAATTGATATAACCGGGAAATTAATATGCGCAACACCTTAAAACATAAACAACACGGCTTTTCCCTTCTTGAAATGGCCATTGTCTTTATTCTGGCAGGTATCATTATTACCCCTGCTGTTTCACTATACCACCAATATACAGTTGAAAAAGATTGGGATGAAACAGAAGATCGAATAGGCGAAGTTGTAAATGCAATCGGAAATTACCGCGCCGTCTATGGACGATACCCGTGCCCGGCATCACGTACAGCCAGTTCAGGTGATTTGGATTATGGGCGCGAAAAATGTCAATTAAATCCACCGGGATCATGCACCGATGGGATCTGCACCTCCACAAATAACGGCAAACCTAATTTGATCGGCACACTTCCATTCAAATCCTTGAATATGCAAGAAACCGAAGCAGCTGATAAATATTTAGATCGTTTTACCTATGCGGTCACATATGACCTTACCTCAAACACAACCTTTAACCTTCAGGGCGGCGCGTTAGGCATCGTTGATAAAAATGGCAATTCTTTGGTAGAACCGGCGGATAGCGGTCATTTCATCGTCATATCACACGGACCAAACAAAGTCGGGGCCTATACAAGAGCAGGTGTCAATAGTCGCGCATGTTCCGATGGTGCCCCACTTGAACAAGAAAACTGTGATGATGATGCCATATTTGTTTCCGGCGAAGTAAAAAGTGATATTGACGATCGCGTATCATATTTCAGCCCAGTTTACCCATCCGAATGGCAAATATCCGAGGCAACGCCTAATAACGATATTCATTTGAAAAACACAACCGCCTTAAGCGTTGGCGCAAGTATCAACAATGACCTCAGCGCCGCAGAGGAAACAACCATCCGCTATACCCCATTAGAACCTGGTGCTCTAAAATCCGAAGATAGTATCTTCACAGAAGAATTATGCGAATATGATGGCACAGATGTGGATGTTGATTGCTTTAAACCGCGCCGTATTGCCGGTATGTTAGATACGGGCTACCCCCTTCTTGCCGAAAATACAAGTAAAGCAGGTATGAGTTGTTATGATCCGACACAAACCCCTGCAGATCAAGGATTTTTGATTGGTATTAAAGAGGGAAAGCCTGTATGTAGTGAAGAAATTTACGTATCCTGCCCGAATAATAAATTTATCAGCCGCATAGATGGTTCGGGTAATATTATCTGTGATGGCCCACCTGATCCGCGTTGTCCCACGACGCCCGCAGAAACTTTTTGTGAAGACCCGGTCACTCTTATCGATGCATTTAGCGGCTCTGTACAAACTGAGTTTTCAGGTGAATGCCGTATGATTACAGATTACAACTCTGCCTATTTCTCCGCGGCAATTGGCGGAATGACATATGCGGATATGCAAACAGAAATAAACACCTTAAACGCAGAAACACGCACAATAGTAGATTGTAGTAGCGGAAATGCATCGCAGGTTCGAGATGCATTCAGATGTAATTCCGGCACATGGTCTCTCGTTGCCTCACATGAAAAACGCGGACCTACACACGGGTTCACCTCCAATGCAACCAGCACATCAAGCTCCTATAGAGCAGAAACAGGATATTCAGGGAATGATACAAATAATAACAATGGAAATCACGATTGTTGGTGCCGCGAAGATTACAGAGTAAACGAAGATAATGCCTGCCCTTGGGGGACATTCGGAACTCGCAAAAGAGTATATAAACATAAATGCCCACAAACATATCATTACTGGGATCTTGTGTACACAGATACACAATCATGTGCCTGCGCGCCCTTCACCATCCCTGCCACAATGAGCTGTAACGCCTATTACGATCAGCAAAATGGCACATCAGGCACAACGGGATTATCAGGAACTGTTTACCTATCATATCTGACAACATGCTCGGGAAATACGCCGGTTGTACCATCGACACCAACAAGCGTTGATGCCTCGGAGTGTGGATGTAATCCGATAAGCAGCATTGATCGTCTGAATTGCGACACCGGCACCACAAATATCTGGACGTCAATTTTTGGCAATGAAATAGGCGTTGAACTTATTACTGTCGATACCTATGCCTGCCCCGGCACAACAACAGGCGGCCTAGATGACCCGAGATCATCAACCCCCACAACCAATACATACGGTGCGGCTTGCACCTGTGATATAAACAAGAAAAAGAACGAGACCGAACTATGCCCGGATGGGTTAGCCGGCCCCGGTATGACATATGAACGCGAATGGGATTGCGTCACAAAGACGTGGGAACCCAAAGAAGATCGGGACTTGATTTCTAATCAATGCTATGGCTCCGCATGGGAAGGTTCGGGAGCCTCAACACTTGAAGAATACGCATATGGAAAAGAAAAAGGATCAAGCTGTGCATGTGGCACTGCGCCATTTCCTTATTGCTGGGATTACGCATCCAATGGTAAATATAGCGTATCGACAAGTTGCCAATGTACCGTCCAGTTACCTTAGGAGATTTAGAGTATGATTAAGTTCATTACAAAAAACAAAAATAAGCTAAAACAAGAGAAGGGATTTACTCTTGTAGAGCTTGGCATTGTTTTAATCATTTCCGGGTTCGTCATGGTCGCTTCGGCGCAAATTGTAAAATTATATACAACAAACATGCAATATGACAAAACATTGGAAAACCTTAAAGTTGCCATGGATGCCCTCAATGAATATAAGGGTTATAATGGCGTGT
>CAXBFT010000131.1:0-5991 GCA_963974945.1 uncultured Alphaproteobacteria bacterium | reverse complement strand
GCAGTTGACCCTGATGGCACACAGATAATCATTTTTGGTGAAACAAATGTACGGCGGTTATGCACTTTACGAATAAAATGTTTAATCATCGCCTCGGTCACCTCAAAATCGGCAATCACACCATCACGCAAGGGGCGCGTGGCAACAATACTGCCCGGTGTTCGGCCAAGCATTTGCTTTGCCTCATTACCGACAGCCAAAGTTTGTTTTTTTCCGCCGACAACAGAGATCGCAACAACAGAGGGTTCATTAAGGACAATCCCCTCACCCTTAACATAAACCAATGTATTTGCTGTACCCAGATCAATTGCCATATCGGCAGACATAAAACCAAAAAGTTTGGAGAACATAGATCGTCCCGCCTATTTCGAAAGTGTGAATTTATTAGTATATAAGGGTATAGCAGACCTAAAAACAGAATGCATCACCTCTCTTACGCAGAAAACAGATTTTTCAACAAAAACAAAACCGCAAGCCTATCGCCTGCGGTTTTTCAGCAATTACATACGATTTGTATGCAATAGTTTAAATTATCCCTGACGCGCTTTGAAGCGTGGGTTTTTCTTATTGATCACATAAACACGACCCTTACGGCGAATAACGCGGCAATCACGGTCACGAGTTTTTAATGTTTTCAGTGAGTTAACGACTTTCATAGCTCTTAATCCTGCAAAATAATCTGTATTGAGCCGCGAACATAGCGAGGACTCCCCCTGCTTGTCAAGCGTTCTTATCGAAAAAAACGCATAATCTTTAGATTGCAATATACCTAAAAAACGCCATCATTAACCTTATAGTAATCATCACCCTGCATATTACTATTTGTGTGTGACCTTAATTCTTGAAAAAAAATGACCAATAACGACCAATCACCCTTAGACTTTAACATCGGCGATGTAATTATGCGCCAAGGTGATCGTGGCGAAAACGCATTTATCATAGAAGAAGGCAAGGTTGAAATCATCATTATACGCCCCGGTGGTGAAGAACTGGTCGTTGGCACACGCGGCAAGGGTTCGATTATCGGTGAGATGTCCCTGATTGACAACGCTCCGCGTACTGCAACTATTATAGCAATTGAAAAATGCAAACTCCTTGAAATTTCAAATAAAGATTTCTCACGACGTTTAGAGAATACGGATCCCGTGTTACGTATGTGCATGCAGGTTATCTTAACCCGCTATCGCGACACCTTAACGCGCGCGGACATCAAACAAGACTATAACCGCTGGCCGATGGTCGAAAGCGTAGAGCGCATTTATCTTGATCAAGCCGATGCGGTTGAAAAACTGCGAATCGCTAATGATTTCAAAGAGGCACTAGCGAATAAGAAGGTGACATTGCACTACCAACCTATTATCAACCTTCAAAATGGCGATGTCATGGGGTTTGAGGCATTGATGCGCTGGACCCATCCGGAGCGCGGTTTTGTGTCCCCTGGCATATTCATCCCGATTATCGAAGAAAACGGTCAAATTATCGAAGCAAGTAAATGGGCCTTTCACGAATCATGCAGTGCATTAAAACGCATTCAAGGCATTACCGGATACCACAAGAAACTTCATATGAGCGTCAATTTCTCCAGCACAGATTTTTCCTCCGAAGGTTTTTTGGATAATGTTTACAACACAATCAGCGAAACCGATGTCCTGCCTGAACAAATACATTTGGAAATTACCGAAAGGTTATTAATGGCACAACCGAAACAGGCAAAAGAGACACTAAGCCTGTGCCGTAAGGCAGGAATGAACATCTCTATTGATGATTTTGGTACGGGCTATTCCTCATTAAGCTATCTTCATGCCTTTCCGATCAACACCCTGAAAATAGATCAGAGCTTTATACGCGATATGCACAAAAATGAAAGCTCCCTAGAGCTTGTGCGCTCTATCATCTCTCTTGGTAAGAATTTAAAAATGACGATTATTGCCGAGGGCGTAGAACAAATCGAAGAAGCGCGCCTCTTAAAAGATATGGGATGCGATTACGCGCAAGGGTATTATTTTTCCCGCCCAATGCCGGAAGATAATATTTCTGCACTGATCAATAACTGGGACGCACCTGAAATATAACGCTTTATTTGCTCTCAGCCGTATAGACCCCATCCCAGTCATCGGGCAAGTCAACTTCCATCAACGCCTCTATACGCGCAGCATACGTTTGATACAAACCATCGGCCCCACCACTAGCCTTTTCCTGACAAGACGGAAGCAGATCTTGCGCACCTTTAAAATCACGGGCGCGATAGCAAGAGAGCATTTGCATATGTAGGGCATGCCACTCTTGAAAGTCAGAGCTTTGCGCAAAGAGATAATCCCCCATCAAACCATAAATACGAACCGGCGCAGTACGCCCGACCACACGTATCAAATCAAGCTCTAACATAGCAAGATCACACGCCTTCTCATAAGTAGACTCCCCCACCATAATAGAGACACCATAGGCCTTAGTCTGCCCCTCAAGACGGGCGGCAAGGTTGACGGCATCACCAAGCGCAGAATAGGCAAAGCGTTGCTTTGATCCCATATTACCAACCGCGCATATACCCGTATGTATACCAATTCCCGCCAATAATAAAAACGGTTTTTGTCCCTTTTCTTGCGCCCTGATCCTAATGCGCTCATTAATTGGTTCTAACTTTGATTCCATTTGCAGGGCGGCAAGACATGCTTCGCGTTCATGATTTTCAATATCGCGCGGTGCGTTCCAAAAGGCCATCATCGCATCACCAATATATTTATCAACCGTCCCCTGATGCGCCATAACAATATCGGTCATACCGGTTAAAAAATCATTCATAAGCTGAATCAGGTCCTTCGGTGATAATTCTTCAGAAATCGTGGTGAATTTACGAATATCTGTGAACATCACCGTAATATCCCTACTCTCCCCACCAAGAGTAATCCGCTCTGGATACGCTTCTAAATCTCGCATCACATCGGGGGCAACATACATACCAAAGGCATTACGGATTCGCTTTCTTTTTCGCTCTGTGCGGGCATAAGACAACATTGCAGAAACTGTGAAAATAAAGACCACCGCGACCGAAGGATATACAGGATCAAAAAGCAAGCCATAATCGACATACATCCAAAATGCCCCAAACATCGCAACAGACACAATTGTTATACATAAAAGGATGGATACAATGATGCCAACAAACTGCGACAGCAAAACAAAAAACAATCCCGAGACCAAAATGAAGATAGCCTCAACACCATTAACAATTGAAGGGCGCAGCAAATAATCACCACTCAACACCTGCTCAATAACATTAGCGTGAACCTCGACCTCCGGACGAAAAGATCTGAGTGGTGTATTTCTTAAATTTTTAAGACCTTCTGCGCTCGCACCGATTAAAATAATTTTACCTTTAACATTGTCCTGCATTTTATCGGTGAACGCAGGATCTAGAAATTTATAGGCCGAAACATAATCTTCCCCCAAGCATAATTCAGGGGTATTCTTTATATCCTGCGCATTACAAAAGTTACGATAATACACATTTAAAACACCATCCGCCTCCACCGGAATAGCCATATTCCCAAGAGAAATGCGGTAATTTGTATCAAGAAAATGGCGTGCCTCCTCTGGCGTGCTGGCCAAGCGCGCTATACCTTCTCCACCGATCAACGCCACGCGCAATGCTTCGAGGCTAAGGGAAGGATATAAAGTTTTTCCATCCGTAAAAACCATACCCGCACGGCGCAGCACACCATCAGAATCAAGCCTTGCCATAAAACTGCCATTACCTGCTGCATTATTCGAAAATTGCTCCAAATTTATGGAGGCTCCATGAAAAGCATAAGCATTTTCTAAAAAGACAGATTTAACATCATCACGCACCAGCATTTTATTTTTGTTGAGCGGCGTATTATTTGCACGCTCCGAACTTCCATATGTAAAGGCCGTCACAAAAATTTTAGAATCCTTAATGGCCTTTGAGAACATGAAATCATAATCAAAATGCGCCGCACGTTCCAAATCAGACGCATGAAGAATTTTGGCTTCTTCGCCTGAAAGATGGGAAAGAAAATAATGCGGTGATGACCTATCTTCATCGGAAAACACACCGTCAAAGGCAATGGCTTTTGCGCCTTTTTCCGTCAGGCTCACCACCAATTCTGCCATAATTTTACGCGGCCAAGGCCATTGCCCATATCGTTGCAGTGATGCCTCATCAATATCAACAATGATAACTTTTTCTGTCGGCTCTCTGGGGTACCATTTATTAAATTGGTCGAATACACTATATTGCAACTCAACCCGCAAAGGATACGTAGAACCGCTAAACCCTATCGTACAAGCCAAGAGCAAGAGAAGAATAACAACATGGCAACAAGCCCATTTTGATGGCGTGTATCCTTTTGACATCCGCTTAATTACCGTCCATATCCTGCGCATGACAAAGACTTGCACATAGTGACAGATAAGCAAAACCGACAAATAATAATTGTGACTTTTTATGCATAAAAACAACGATAGATGAAAATAGAATAAAGCAAAAAAGCGAATAATTTCGCCACACACAAAGACATACTAATAAATAAAACGTGCCGATTCAAGGTATTACATAAAAATACTTCAAAACTATAAATTGAATACCAGCATACTCTGCATTTAAAATAAAAAACCTACCCACGCCCCCTTCACAAGGGGATGCAAATAAGGCATTCTTTTACTATTATTATATTTTGACTGTGAGGGAATCAAAAATCGTGGGCCTAACAATCTCTATCCCAAAGGAAACAGCCGCATACGAAACCCGTGTTGCCGCATCACCTGATACCATCAAGAAACTGATCTTGCTTGGCTGTTCAATAACCATTGAAACCGGCGCGGGCGATCATTCTGCCATCACCGATGATGCCTATAAAAATGCCGGCGCAAAAATTGCAAAAGATTTTGCGTCAACCGTTAAGGGTGCAGATATTGTCCTGAAGGTGCAACCACCAAATGACGCGGAAATCAAAGATATTCGCCCGGGCGCTCTGCTCATCGGTATGCTCGCTCCATTTTCCAACAAAACAATCCTTAGTAATTGTGCAAAGAATAAAATCACGGCTTTTTCCATGGAATTTGTCCCCCGTATCAGCCGTGCACAAAGCATGGATGTTCTTTCATCACAATCCAATTTGGCGGGGTATAAATCCGTTCTTGATGCTGCAGAATACTATCCTCATGCATTCCCGATGATGATGACCGCGGCGGGAACAATCCCCCCCGCAAAGGTCTTTATCATGGGCGCAGGTGTAGCAGGCTTACAAGCCATCGCCACCGCGCGCCGCCTTGGCGCAGTGGTCTCGGCCACAGATGTTCGCCCCGCGGCCAAAGAACAAGTAGAATCCCTTGGCGCAAGCTTCATCGCCGTTGAAGATGATGAATTTAAGCAAGCCGAAACCTCTGGCGGTTACGCCAAGGAAATGTCTGATGAATATAAGGAAAAACAAGCCGCCCTTATCCAATCACATATTGCCAAACAAGACATCGTGATTACAACCGCCCTTATTCCCGGTCGCCCCGCCCCGCAATTGGTCAGCGCCGACATGGTAAAATCAATGAAGCAAGGCAGCGTGATCGTTGATTTAGCTGTTGAAACAGGCGGTAACTGCGCCCTGTCTAAGGCGGGTGAGGTCGTTGAAAAGAACGGCGTAAAAATTATCGGGCATATCAATGTACCAAGCCGCCTTCCGGCAGATGCATCCTTACTCTATGCCAAGAACCTTTTGAATTTGGTGACATTGATTATCGATACAGACAGCAAAAAAATCTCTATCGATTGGGAAGATGACATCATTAAAGGCATTTGCATGACAAAAGACGGAGCCATTGTGCATCCATCCTTTGCAACAAGTGCAGCAAAGCCCAAAGAAGGAAAAAAGGCATCATCGGCAAAGGTAGAGAAAAAAGAAACCTCTGACGCACCGAAGAAAAGCACAGCCAAGCCTGAAACGGTTGCAAAAAAAGCACCGACAAAAAAGAAAACAACCA
>CAXBFT010000130.1:0-6105 GCA_963974945.1 uncultured Alphaproteobacteria bacterium | reverse complement strand
GCCATATGACAACGCTCGACTTCTCTCTATGCGCGTCAAAAAAATATATAGACCAATATGGTGCGCCCAAAAGCCTCGATGATTTTGGCAGACATACAATGATTGGTTATCCGCAGAATATGAACACGCCATTCCTGAAACCAAACTGGATTTTCAACCGTTTGAACATTGATGTCATGAATAACCCCAAGGTATTGCTCATTAACTCCATGCATGCCCGCTATACCGCGGTTAAAAATGGTATTGGTATTTCTGTCCTGCCGAAATACATCGTAGAGCAAGATAATGACATCCAAACATTATTCCCGGACCTTAAGATTCCGGCTGTC
This sequence comes from uncultured Alphaproteobacteria bacterium, assembly GCA_963974945.1. Classification (GTDB taxonomy): domain Bacteria; phylum Pseudomonadota; class Alphaproteobacteria; order Micavibrionales; family Micavibrionaceae; genus UBA1672. Next base: position 5,776 of record CAXBFT010000130.1, on the reverse strand, counting down.
GACATGTATTTTGTCTACCCACAGGAAAGGCGCAATTCAAAACGTATCGCCGTATTAAAAGAATTCCTGTTCCAATACATAAGAAATACAGAAATATACAATTAATACGTCAAAGACAATCCCACCTGACACATGCCACACACCACAGAGATATGCGTTTTATGCATAATACTAATGCGATAATGGCGTTTGATAAAAGCCATCACCTACATTAATTTGATAATTGTAGTTACTAAACTGCACTTTAAGGATCCCACACAATTTTGATCCTTAACGTCCTTGACAAGACGTAAAACCTCCCTGTTCAACTTGCCGGACCAATTGGTCCGGTTTTTCTTTTATGAGCCCCCCCTATTGCGTTGCAGCGTATAATTCCCTTTCTCCCGATCCTGTTTTTGTGCTATGTAAATATAAAAAACATATGGGTAGATAAGCGTTGATTTCTGATATTTTTAATAAAAGCAGGCTTGGGAACTATCTGGAAAAGATGATTTACTCCCCCGCGAAGCAAAATGACCCAACCGTTTATTGCTTCATGCAACCAGATAAGGGGCAAATACCCGCACATTGGTCCTTCCATGAATTCACCCCCGCAGAAATCCCAACAGGATGCGTTCGCGCGCATGCACTTGGCAAAACAACAGGTAAAATTACATTCTTTTTAGGATTTAAAACACGACCGCGCGAATATAACACACCCGAAATTCGTGCCCTGCAACGGTCAGGTTTTGAGATTGATTTCATCCCCTTGCCTGATCCCGGAAAACAAATTGGCTATCTGGAAGACTATAAAAACATAGTTAGAGATGCTGTTGCAGGAAATTTACCGGAAAATGGAACATCTAATCATGTTCCCCACTTCCTATTCGGACATTCCTTAGGCGCGCGTGCTATTATTGCCGCTTCTCAACATGAGGACAGTAAAAAACACATCAACAATAAATTTACCGCAAGTCATTTAAGATCACCATTCAGGTCAAAACCCTTATTAAATCTTGGCTACTCCCTCTACTGTAAAATGTTTAAGGATGTGTCATATCCAAACGGCCCCTTAGACCATTTTTTTAACAAGGAAACGCACTCTTCCCCCTTAAAAAAAGATGATAACGCAATCACACATGGGCAAATTTTATATTCAAACTATGAGACCAGTGATCTCATCAACAGTTTGAGATCAGAATACGGAAATAGCCCCACTGATAAATGGAACATCCCAACCCTGATGATTGGCGGTGAACAAGATTTTGTTTCTGACAAAGACATGATAAAACTGGCGGCTGATCTTATTGGGGCAACATATATAGAATCAAAAGCAGGACATAACGGTTTCATGGAATGCAAAGAAACGCGTGGAACAGCGAAGGAATTTATGTACGACCAATACGAAAAATGGCTGGATATACACTATCCAGCCCGTAATTCTATAATTACAGAAGGTCATCTGACCTACAACCAATGGGAAGACCCCATGGTCTGTTAATATTATTATGCGGCTTTCGCTTCACCTTTAAGCGCAGAACAGGCGCGCTGAATACGCTTACAGGCTTCTATTAAATTTTCTGTGCTGGTCGCGTAAGATATACGGAAATATGGTGCCAAACCAAAGGCCGTCCCCTGAACACAGGCAACCCCTTCACTTTCAAGCAAATAAGTCACAAAATCCTCATCGCTTTCCAAAAGCTTACCGTCCGGTGTTGTCTTACCAATAACGCCTGCGCATGATGGATATACATAAAATGCGCCTTCAGGTTTCAAGCATTCAAGCCCCTCTGCAGAATTGAGCATATCAACGACCATATCACGGCGCTCTTTAAACACATCATTGCGCTCTTTCAAGAATGACTGGTCACCATTTAACGCACCCACAGCCGCGGCCTGGGATATCGAAGACGGGTTTGATGTGCTTTGGCTTTGGATTTTAGAGATTGCTTTGATCAACTCCTTTGGCCCCGCGGCATAACCAATACGCCATCCGGTCATTGCATAGGATTTAGATACACCATTACAAGTTAATGTACGATCATAAAGCTTTGGTTCGACCTGCGCCGGTGTTGTGTATTCAAAACCGTCATAAACCAAATGCTCATACATATCATCGGTCATAATATAAACATGCGGATATTTCACCAAAACATCGGTGAGCGCCTTTAACTCTGCGCGCGTATAGGCCGCGCCTGTCGGGTTAGAGGGGGAGTTGAAAATAAACCATTTTGTTTTTGGTGTGATGGCCGCTTCTAACTCTGCCGCTGTTAATTTGAATTCATTTTCTTTTTGACACTCGATACATACTGGCGTTCCCTCGGCTAAAAGAACCATATCGGGATATGAAACCCAATAAGGCGCAGGAATAATAACCTCATCCCCAGGATTAACAGATGCCATTAACGCATTGTATAAAACCTGTTTTCCGCCTGTTCCAACAGTGATTTGATCACGCGTATAGTCAAGATCATTATCGCGTTTAAACTTCGCAATAATTGCATCTTTAAGGGCGGGTGTTCCATCCACAGCTGTATATTTTGTATCACCTGCATCAATTGCCGCCTTCGCCGCATCTTTAACGAAATCAGGCGTATCGAAATCTGGTTCACCTGCTCCAAGGCCAATAACATCACGTCCAGCAGCCTTTAATTCGCGCGCCTTATTTGTCACGGCAATGGTGGGGGATGGCTTGATACGGCTCAAACGATCTGAAACGATAGACATATAATAACTCCTTGTTTTAAAACGAAGTCATGGCACGAAAACGGCCTATGACCCTTCTTTGATTTCATTTAGAACCGCGCGATTTTATACCAAGGCTAAAGCCCCTTAAAACAGGCGCGAATTCGATCTCCATGTAAATCTTTTATCGGTGCAAAATCAACCCCTTCTTTTTTAAACCATGCTTTTAATGGAGCAAGCAAGGGGTCATTGAGAGATTCCATCATATAATTTTGCAAACGCTCTATATGGATAAGATAAGAATCACGCCCCTGCTCTGCTGCTAATTTTATAAATAACCCAAGGACACGCCCATGAAATTGCGCCGCCAATACCCGATACCAAGATCGGAAAACGCGTTGCTCCCCTGCGCTCATATTTGCACAATATCTGGCGATCATATCTACCTTAATATCATGCGCCACGCTCACCCGCGCATCTTCTAATAAATTCACCAAATCATAGGGCAATGGCCCATATAATGCATCCTGAAAATCAATCACACCGCACCGATTTACCCCCCGTTCATCAGGGCGATAAATAACGTTTTCCAAATGAAAATCACCATGAACAAAGCCTTGCGAGCAAGGGGGAAGCTCTGCCTCTATCCCATCCCAAACGGCCAAGAAATCCTGTACCATCGCCTCATCTTGCCGCGCCCCAAGCAGAAAAGTAACATAATAATCAATAAGTTGCCGCCTATTCTCATGAACCCGTCCATCACGATAGGATGGTAGCGTTAAAGGCTTAGCATCGCGCAAAACACACAAAACATCCGTTGCCATTGTATAAAGATCATTGGGATTTAAGATATTCTGGTGCAAGGCCTTTCCAAAGGAAACATCCCCCAAATCCTCAAACAACGCGAAACATTTTTCATTATTCTTTTCAATAAGTTCGGGGGATTTAATACCATTTGAATTGAGCCATTTACCAATACGAATAAACTCCAAAAGCTCGGCCCTATTGGCATCATTGGCCTGTGGATAGAGCATGAGGATTATTTTTTGTCCGTCTTTTACACCACGGAAATACTCTCGTGGTGAAACATCACGCGGTAAAGCGTATAATTCGTCGGCACCGATTTGGAATTTAAGCGCATATATATCGATTTTATCACTACTCATCTGCAATACTTATCGATTTTTTCGATCGTCTTTTGAACGGCTGGCGGCCAGCTTATGGATGGCCTCAATATGTTGTTTCGAGGCAGAAACGCGTTTACCTGAATTACTCGAACTCTCCTGCCCGAATATCGCGGCATCGGCCGCGGCAACGGCACGTAAAAGATCCATACCAAAATTCTCATTCGGTTTTGGCTCTGCCGCAGCAGATGGATGACGTTTTTCAAGCTCCGCCCGACCAGAGGCCACGCGCTCTACTTGATAGGCGACGATACCGTCCAAATGCGGGCGTGTAAGCCCCTGCAAAAGCCGTGCATTATCATTCGCCCAATTCATCACCTGTTGGCGTGCAAGGGCAATGTTTCCGCCATGCATACGCAAAGCTTCTCTAATTTTATCTTCTGCATATTCCTTGGACATAAAAGCTCCTGAAACTTATAACCCTTTAAGAATGCCACTAATTGGTTAAAAAACCAAATCTTTTAAGAAGTTAATCCCGCTAATTCCTTCATGAGCGCACGCACCCCCTTCACCCGCAACGCGGTTTTAGGCCAGCTACGCACCGCAGAGAGTTTTTGATCAGGACGGATTTTTACGCTGCCTGCTTTAGTGGCTATCCATTGCATGATGCCCTCAAAATTAGGGGGGATATTTTTATGAAACTCAATAATTGCACCCTTAGGCCCAGCATCGACTTTCGATACCCCCGCCTTTTTACACAGCATTTTAATCTCAAGAATATCCAATAAATTTTCAACCTCCTCCGGCAGATCACCAAAACGGTCAATCATCTCTGCGGCAAAGCCCTCGATTTCATCCTTTTCATCAAGATCATTAAGGCGGCGATACAGGCTCATCCGCACCCCAAGGTCTTGCACATAAGTTTCAGGGATCATAACCGATGCACCAAGGTTAATTTGCGGCGACCACTGATCCGGTGATGCATCTTCAATTTCTGTGACCCCCGCCTTAGCCGCCGCAACGGCTTCTTCCAACATTTGCTGATACAGCTCCACTCCGATCTCTCTGATATGCCCTGATTGCGCGTCACCAAGCAAATTACCCGCGCCGCGAATATCCATATCATGCGACGCAAGTTGGAACCCTGACCCAAGGGTATCAAGCGTTTCCATGACCTCTAAACGCTTTTGCGCCAACGGATTGAGCTTCACATTCGGTTGATAGGTCAAATACGCATATGCACGTTGTTTTGAACGCCCGATACGCCCCCTAATCTGATAAAGTTGCGACAAACCGAACATATCGGCGCGATGCACAATCATTGTATTTGCGGTTGGAATATCAATACCGCTTTCAATGATATTTGTTGCAAGAAGTACATCATATTGCCCGTCATAAAAGGCCGTCATGCGGTCCTCTAATTCAGTTGGGGTCATTTGACCATGCGCATCAATCACCTTAATTTCCGGCACTAATTCGCGCAGCATATCGGCGATTTCCTTTAAATCCTTTACGCGTGGAACGACATAAAAGCTCTGCCCGCCGCGATAATGTTCACGCAGCAACGCATCACGAATAACCACCGTATCAATTGGCATGACAAAGGTACGCACTGCCAAACGGTCAACCGGCGGGGTTGTAATCAGGCTCATTTCCTTTACACCCGTTAACGACATTTGCAAGGTACGCGGTATCGGTGTTGCGGTCAGGGTCAGAACATGGATATTGCTTTTGAATTCTTTGAGCTTCTCTTTTTGCTTCACGCCAAAGCGCTGCTCCTCGTCGACAATCAATAAACCCAGATTTTGAAACCTGATATTTTTTGCAAAGAGCGCATGCGTACCAATAACAATTTGCACTGCACCATTGGCCATATCTTCTTTGGTGCGCGCAGCATCCTTTGCCGTGACCATGCGTGAGAGTTGATCAATGCGAATGCCCATACCCGCAAAACGTTTTTGAAAATTATTGTAATGTTGGCGCGCCAA
>CAXBFT010000129.1:0-6140 GCA_963974945.1 uncultured Alphaproteobacteria bacterium | reverse complement strand
CGCAGATGTTGCCCGTCAACGTGAGTTTGTTCACCGTCACCAACAATCTAAAGAATCTCGTGCAAAAGCTGCGCGTGCTGTAGAAAATGATGTGCGTCAAACATGGGCGAGCATGGTATCAGCGGGAACGCGTGCGACGCAATTCACTGAACAGGCACAATCCAACGAAATCGTTGTTGGTGCATATAAAGACCAGTTCAGCCTTGATCGTCGTACATTGCTTGACGTTCTTGACTCTCAGAATGAGTTGTTTGTTTCTCGCAGTAACGCCATTAATGCAGAATTTTTAGAAATGTTTGCGGTTTACCGTTTGCTTGCTCTAAAAGGTCAGCTTTTCCCGACTTTGGGTGTTCAATACCCACGCGAAAGCGTTATGGCCTCTGATGAGACTTGGTCTTATGAGGAGCAACAAAAAGCGCGTTAATCGTACTTTTTCAGTCTTTAAGCCAAGTTAGGATGACGTGGTGGATAAAACAAATAAACCAGATCAAAATGCATCCGATAGAAATACAATTTCGGGTGCAAAAAAACGCCCTCCTTCTCAGGAGGGTGTTTCTGTTCAGGGTGATGCCTCACCCAAAAGTACCGATACCGATAATTGGCCGCTACAGGCTGATCGCATTGCGATACAAAACCCGTTGGTTGAATGTTTACGCCTTATGGCGGGGCATTATGGGCGGCGCTCAAGTGTTGCATCATTAACGGCAGGTTTGCCAATGCCGCCAAAGGGCATTACGCCCGCTTTGTTCATTCGTGCGGCTGAACGCGCAGATTTACAAGCTAAACTGGTAGAGCGATCACTGGAATCCTTATCCATTGCCCCGAATTTACCCTGCGTATTGGCGCTTCATCATCATCAGGCCTGCATTGTGTGGCAAGTGCGCCATCCAAAAGGGCATGCGCCTGACCCTAAGAATAAAAAACAAACCTCTATTCACCCAAAAACGCGCTTCCTTGTCCAGTTCCCTGAAACGGATGAGGAGAAAAAAGTGATCACATTGGATGAGCTTGAAACTCTTTATAGTGGCTATGCTTTCTTTGTGCGCCCTGTCGCACGCTCGGATGAGCGCGCGGGGCCTGCCGAAATTGATACGGGGCGCGATTGGTTTTGGTCAACATTTTGGAAAAACAGAACGCTTTATGCTGAGGTTATTATTGCCGCGTTGATGATTAATGTATTCGGCCTTGCCAGCTCTATTTTTATTATGAATGTGTATGACCGCGTTGTGCCTAATGGTGCGTTTGATACGCTTTATGCGATGAGCGTCGGGATTTTCATTGTTTATATATTTGATTTTCTCTTGCGTAATTTGCGTGCGCATTTCCTCGATCATGCAGGGCGGCGCGCTGATGTTAAAATTTCTGCCGCGTTGTTTGAGCAAATTATGGGTATGACCATGATGGCACGCCCCAAAAGTGCAGGGGTTCTGGCCAGTAATATGAAGGAATTTGAAACCCTTCGTGATTTCTTTACATCTGCCACAATGGTTGCCTTGATCGATTTGCCGTTCGTGCTTGTTTTCATTGGCGTAGTGGCCTTGATAGGCGGGCCAATTGCATTCGTACCCTTAGCTGCCATCCCGCTCATCGTCGGAATGGGATTTTATTTGCAAAAGCCTATGCGTAAAATTACCAAGCAATCTATGCATGAAAGCGCAATGAAAAATGCATTATTATTTGAAACCATTATTGGTTTGGAAACAATTAAAGTGCAGGCAGCGGAAGGTCATACACAACGTAATTGGGAAGAGTTATGTGAAAAAGCATCGCATACTGCTGTCAAATCTCGTCAGGTTTCTGCCTTCGCGCAAAACTGGGCAATGCTGATACAGCAATTGGCAAGTGTCGGTATTGTGTTTGTTGGTGTGTTTATGATTGCTGATGGTAATATCACACAGGGTGCATTGATTGCTTGTGTTATGATTTCGGGGCGCATCATGGGGCCATTGGCGCAGTTATCAGGTCTGATGACCCGTTTAAACCAATCGCATGAGGGGTTGGTGCAACTTGATGAGTTGATGAAAAAACCTGTTGAGCGTCCGGCGGGTAAGCATTTTGTATCTCTTTCTGATGTGCGCGGTAAGATTGAATTCCGTGACGTGTCGTTTAGCTATTCTGAGCAATCAACACCATCTCTTAATAACATCAACCTTACCATTCAGCAGGGAGAGCGTGTTGGTGTAATTGGCGCGGTGGGATCAGGTAAAACAACGATGGAGCGTTTGCTTCTTAACCTTTATGAGCCAACAACAGGATCAGTACAGTTAGATGGTACTGATGTGCGTCAGATTAACCCCGGTGATTTGCGCCGCAATATCGGTGCAGTTCAACAAAGCCCGCAGCTTTTCTTTGGTTCTGTGCGTGATAATATCACCATGGGGCATGAAACCGCCCCCGATAATGCGGTTTTAAAAGCGGCGGAATTATCAGGTGTGATGGAATTTTTAAAGGATTCCTCGGCAGGACTTGATACCCCCGTGGGTGAACGCGGTGAAGCATTATCCGGTGGACAACGTCAGGCCGTCGCGATTGCGCGTGCGCTTTTATATGATCCGCCTGTCCTTATATTGGATGAGCCAACGGCCTCTATGGACCCTGCATCGGAAAATAGATTGCGCAAACGTTTGGAAATGTTATGCCAAAATAAAACTGTTATTTTGATCACACATAAGGGCGCGATGTTGACCTTAGTTGATAAATTGATCTTGCTTGATCGCGGGCGTATTGTGGCTTTTGGCCCGAAAGATGAGGTTATCCGTAAACTTCAGGCGCGTGAATATGGCTCAACTGCGGAGAACACAAATGTCTGATACGCAGAAAAATAAAAAATCAAATAAAGGCGCAGATGAAAAGACTGTGAATGATGAAGGTGCATTTACCGCCATTCGTCAGAGTTGGGCAAAGGAAAAAGTGGGGCTTGCAGAGGCACATGCAACGATGTTTTTTGATGCAGATGATCAGATACCGCTCTCAAAACATTTCCTTTTAATCTGTATCGCACTGTTTTTTGTATTTTTTATTATTTGGACGAATTTGGCCTCATTGGATGAGGTTACGCGCGGCGATGGCAAGATTATCCCATCCAGTGATGTGCAAGCCTTACAGAGCATTGATCCTGGCATTGTTGAAGAATTTTTGGTTAAGGAAGGTGACACGGTTGAGCGCGGGCAAGTTTTGATGCGCCTTCGTGATATTGAGGCATCTTCTGATCTGGGTGCAAATCGTGCGCGCTATATGGGGCTTTTGGCCTCTATCACACGCTTGCAGGCACAGGTTGTATTCCCCGATGAGGTAAAAAAAGAGGCTGCCAATAGTGTGGTTGAGGAATTAAACGCTTTTCGCGCGAATAAGCTACAGCTTGCCGGGCAAATGAATGTTTTGAAACAGCAAATGACACAGCGCGAGCAAGAGCTTGATGAGCTTGATACGCGTATTGGCGATGTGAAGGGGGTTTTACACCTTCAGCAAAAAGAAATGAATATGATCCGCCCCTTGGTGGAAAAAGGATCAGCACCGAAATTAGAGCTTTTGCAATTGCAGCGCGGCATGCAAGAGCGCCGCACTGAGCTGAATAGTTTAACCTCTAGTAAGCCGCGTGTTGAATCGGCGATTGAGGAGGCAAAAGCGCGTTTGGATGATGTCACACAGACCTCTAAAACAGAGGCACAGGTTGAACTTGCGGCGAAACTGACGGAGCTGAATGAAATTCGGGAGCGCATGAGCGGTTTGCAAGAGCGCAAAGGGCGTAAGGAAATAAAATCACCCGTATCAGGGACAATTCAAGAATTAAGTGTCAGCACCGTAGGTGGTGTTGTGCGCGCGGGTGAGGATATTATCAAAATCGTTCCTAAGGATGACCAGTTAATTGTTGAGGCACGAGTGAAGCCATCTGATCGTGCTTTTATCTATCCGGGGCAACCTGCAATTATCAAAATTACGGCGTATGATTTTTCTATCTATGGTGGCCTGAAGGGGGAGTTATTGGATATTTCTGCCGATACGATTGAGAATGAAAAGGGTGAAACATTCTATCGTGTGCGCCTACGAACCTATGAAACACAATTAAAGCGTAAGGGCGAAGTCCTGCCAATTATCCCCGGTATGGTGGCGAGTGTTGATATTTTAACGGGTAAGAAAACAGTTATGCAATATTTGCTAAAACCGTTTATCAAGACATTAGATAACGCAATGAATGAGCGTTAATCACTATATTATGATTTAACCCATTCAATGGCTTTGTTGAGATCTTCTTCATCAAAAGATTTAACCTCTCCCGCAAGGATGGGTTTTTTGATTGCGCTTTTAAACATCACTTTTTCTGGGGGGTTAACCAAGGCCATTTTTACAATTTTTCTGCCAAAACGCGCGGTTGTCTCCATATCATTCTTTGCCGCTTCTTCTTCCCAGCCCTGAAATTTTTTATAATAAATCAACACGCGAATTTCACCGTATTCAGCAACCATTTTATTGATTCGCGGTAGAAAATTTTCTTCATAACCTTCTGATGAAATGGTTCTTTCAATCTGAATGCAAAGCGTTCTATCATCTGTTTGTGGCATAATGACATTATATTTATCATTATTATTTGTCATTGTAAAAAATCCTTTCTTAAAAGAGATAAGTTATTATACGCTTTTTTTTTGTTCTGAGTTAGTATTTTCGTTATTTGTCTTTGTATTTTCTTTATTGTTTTCATATATTTAGCTTATCTAATTTAATGTTTTATAATATGATGAGGGCATGCGTTTATTATTATGAAGCATTAAAAATTGACTTGAAAAACATGACATAATCGGCTTTGTACTATAGGTTCGATATAACAAATGCAATAATGCAAAAGGATAGCTATGCCACAGAATAGAGTTCAAATCACCATGCCTGATAATTCCATACGAGAGTATGATTGCGGTGTGACGGGAATGGATATTGCCAATGATATTTCAAAATCACTGGCGAAGGCCTCGATTGCTATTCGTTTGAACGGGGAGTTATCGGATTTATCTTTGCCAATTGATCAAGATGTTTCAATTGAGATTGTAAAACGAGAGCATGAAGAAGCATTAGAGATGATCCGCCATGACGCAGCGCATGTGATGGCCGAAGCCGTACAGAATTTATTTCCCGGCACGCAAGTAACCATTGGCCCGTCTATTGAAAATGGCTTTTATTATGATTTTGCTCGTAATGAGCCTTTCTCTACCGATGATTTGGCCGCGATTGAAAAAGAGATGCGTAAAATCGTTGAACGCGCCGCGCCATTTGTGCGTGAGGTATGGAACCGTGATGTGGCCATTGCCTATTTCAAAGGCAAGGGCGAGATGTATAAGGCAGAGCTGATTGAGGATCTGCCGGAAAGCGAAGATATTAAAATATATCGTCAAGGTGATTGGCTTGATTTATGCCGCGGCCCACATATGCCAACAACCAAGCATGTTGGGACAGCGTTTAAATTGTTGAAAGTTGCGGGCGCATATTGGCGTGGCGATTCAAATCGTGCCATGTTGACCCGTATTTACGGAACCGCTTGGCGCACGCAAGACGAACTTGATGCCTATTTGCATCAATTGGAAGAAGCGGAAAAGCGCGATCACCGTAAATTGGGTAATGAAATGGATCTTTATCATTTCCAAGCCGAGGCGCAAGGGTCTGTGTTTTGGCATCCGAAAGGCTTTGTGATTTATAATCAATTGGAGGCCTATATCCGTCGTCGCTTGAATAAGGTTGGTTATAAGGAAATCAAAACACCACAATTGATTGATAATAAATTATGGGAGGCCTCAGGCCATTGGGGTAAATATCGCGAGAATATGTTCGTTGTCCCCGATGAGATTCCAAGCGGTGAAGAGGGAAAGCCTGTTGTTAGTGATAAGGCATTCGATAAGCTAATGGCGCTTAAACCTATGAACTGCCCCGCGCATGTTCAGGTGTTTAATCAGGGTTTGAAGTCCTATCGTGATTTGCCGTTGCGATTGGCAGAGTTTGGGTGTTGCCACCGTAATGAGGCACATGGCGCGCTCCATGGTTTGATGCGCGTTCGTCAAATGACACAAGATGATGCGCATATTTTTTGTACCGAAGATCAAATCCTTTCTGAATCTATGGCATTTTGTTCATTGGTAAAGGATGTCTATAACGATATG
>CAXBFT010000128.1:0-6187 GCA_963974945.1 uncultured Alphaproteobacteria bacterium | reverse complement strand
ATCTTGAGGTTCATCTTGAAAAGCTCATTGAACAAAACGGGCGCAGCCAAAAAGCGATGGCTGTGATTATGATGGATATTGACCATTTTAAAAGTGTTAATGATACCTATGGCCATAATGTTGGTGATGAGGTTCTCAAGATTTTTGCCGATCGTATTAAAGATGATTTACGCAGTTTTGATCTTGTTGCGCGTCTGGGCGGTGAAGAGTTCGTGGCTATATTGCCTGATGTCGCGCCGGAGCGCGCCTATATGGTGGCGGAGCGTTTACGTCGCGCCATCGCCGATGAACCTATTCCCTGCGCGGTGGAAGGCGGCTCATTGAAGATTACGACCTCTATTGGGGCGGCGATTATCAATCGTGGCGGGCATTCTATTCCCGCAGTGTTAGAGCGTGCGGATAAATGCCTGTATGAAGCCAAGCATGCCGGACGTAATTGTACGGTGTTTGAGCATAAGGGTAAGTTGAATCCGGATGATTATCAAGAGATAGAGCGGGTAGCCTATGATGAGGCCATGGTTGCTGATAGTTGATTGGGCCGGCAATTAAACCATAATAAAAAAGCGCCTCGTCTTAAAAGACAGGCGCTATTTTAAAAACATAACAATATGTTTTATTTCTTAGATGGTGGCATTTTCTTCTCTACGAAGACAACATGCATACCTTTTTTACCTGTATCAGGATTTACGGCCCATGGGTCGTATTTTTTCTTTTTCAATTTATATTCCGCGCGTGTGCTGCGTTTTGCGTAATAGCGGTATCCTGTACCTGCTTCGCTTTCTAAACGTACTTTAACGTATGTCGACTTTGCCATTTTTCCAAACCTTAATTCTTATTCGAGATCGGCTTTATGCAGGGTTTTGTAATAAATGTCAAGCATAACAGAACACTATTTTACCGTTTTTTCTTATATGGTGACTTTTTCTTATCTCTGAATGGTTTTTTACCGCCGCGATTTTGGTCTTCACGCGGTATGACTGGTTTTGCCATGCCGGGAATATCAGCGCCTTTTTGGTTTGGCGCAAGGTTGAAAATACATGATCCGGTAATGCCGTCAGCCTCTTTAATAATGATGGAAATGCGCGCACCCATACGATAGACAAGCCCGCGTTTTCGTCCGATTAAGGCATGTGCCTTTTCATCGTGGACGTAATAATCATCCGACATTGATTTCATGGGTATGAGGCCATCAGCGCCGCTTTCATCCAATGTTGCGAATAAGCCAAAGCGTGTTACGCCGTTTATTGTTGCTTCGAATGTTGCACCGATATGAGAGGAGAGGTAGCTTGCGGTGAAGCGATCAACCGCGTTGCGCTCTGCCTCCATTGAGGTGCGCTCTGTGCCAGAAATATGTTCGGCGATTTCCTCAATACGGGCGCGCTCATGCGTATCCATCGCACCATCACCAAGGCCATAAGCACCGATTAAAGCGGGGTGGACAAGCAAGTGCGCATAACGGCGAATATGCTCTGCCCTTTTGGTAGGGATAGATCGAAGCTGGCAATAAAATCGCGGGAGGCTTCAAGCTTGTCATAGCTCGGCTTATCATGGATACGATAGACACAAGGGTAATCGGTTTTCTTTGTGTTGGCTTTGGCCTCTAGAGCGCTGGCGGCACACACATTGGCCAGAATCATAAACTCTTCGATTAATTTATGGGCATCAAGGCGTTTTCGCGTGGCAACCCCCGTCATGTTGCCCTTATCATCGATGATAATCTGGCGTTCAGGTAAATCTAGATCCAATGCGCCGCGATTGAGGCGCGCTTGGTCAAGGATTTCGTAAACCTCATAAAGCGGGTTGATAACCTCATCCATCAGGTGGTCAGTGGTTTTATCACCATTACCATCTTTGGCGGCCTGCACCTGTTCATAGGTCAGGCGGGCATGGGATTGGATGAGGGCGCGGCTGAATTTATAGCTTTGCAGCGCTCCCTTATCATCAATATACATATGTACGGCAAGCGATGCGCGCGGTTCATTCGGACGCAATGAGCATAGGTCATTGGATAGTGCTTCGGGCAACATCGGCACAACGCGATCAGGGAAATAGGTTGAGTTGCCACGTCTTACGGCCTCTTTATCAAGGGCAGAGTTATAGCGCACATAATGGGCGACATCTGCAATGGCAACGATAAGGTGATATTGACCGTTATCGAGTTTTTGTGCAAAGACGGCATCATCAAAATCGCGGGCATCTGCGCCGTCAATGGTCACAAGCGGGATTTTGCGTAAATCTTCACGCTTGCCCACGGGCGGTACTTTCATGTCTTTGGTTTCATCAATCACGCTTTGCGGGAAGGCTTCGGTTAAGCCTGCCTCATGCAAAGAGATGAGCGAGATTGTTTTCGGATCGCCCTGACGGCCAAGAATTTCAATCACTTTGACGCGTTTGCGTTTCAGGCCACGAGAGGCCAGAGCCTCAGTTATAACTAGGTCACCATCATGCGCGCCATTTAAATCGCCAACGGCAATGTCAAAGTCAAATTTTGCTTTTTTATGTGTGGGAGAGAGAATAGCCCCGTGTTTTTGCATTTTAACAATGCCTAAAACGCTGCCGCCTTCATAGCGTGAGCCTTCATCGATCAGGCGGATAATGCGCGCCTCATAGACGTTATCTTCTGTGCGCGACAAGCGGCATAAAGCGCGGCTTTTTTCCCGGATATTTTTAAAGTTCTTTTGATCCGGCACGATTTCTATACGTGGGGGAGGGCCTTTTATTGTGTCGTCCCATTCCAGTGGTTTGGCTAAAACATCGCCATCTAGATCTATTTCATAAACTTCGATTACAGAGACGGAAGGCATGCCTTCAGGGACGCTGTAATTACCGCCTGATTGTTTGACAATGGCTTCGCTTTGTTCGAGTGCTTTTAGAATTTGTTTGAGGGCAACGCGGTTTTCTCCACCTTTGATGCCAAAGGCACGGGCGATTTCTCGCTTGCTGATAGGGGTTTTTGCCGATTGAATGAGAGAGTATATTTCTTCTTTATTTATTTTTGTCATCTATATTTTCATTATGCGCATCGTGTTAAATTATGTGCGCTGTTTCTATAGTCGCAGTGTTTCTTATTCCGCAGCTTTTGTAAAGCTATTGTTATTTTGACAATGTTAGGGAAAATAATGTATAGGATGAACCAAGGGTGATAAATCATTAAGAGTATAAAAATGTCTGAATTAGATAATAGCGGCTGGTTAGATACACAAAGACTTCCTTTCCCAACGATAGAGCATCAGATTGAGGCGCAGCCGCCAGTGCAGGTGAACTTAAATGAGCGTCTGGCACAAAGCGGAAGTACGCTGCGCGTTGTAATGCCTGAGAATAACAGCGAACCTTATCGCAGCCATGATTATTTAACGATAGGGCTTGCGCGGTATTTCCCAAATGGTCGTGATTATACGGCGCTTGATGGTGGTTCTGAACACTATGAACAACAACCGATTACGATCGGGTTACAAACGCAAATTTCTGAACACATATTTTATGATTTAGGATTAGAGTATAATAGCGTCTATGATGCACAAGCTACATCCCTGACATTTTGCGCGGAAACGGATACGTTTTTGGGGCTTCAAGGCGGCAGTCTGGGGGCATGTGTCGGCGGTGCGCATGGTTATAAAGATGATGTTGATCCGAATCTATTGATAAATAATAGCATTGTGCCAACCGCAAAAATCTATGGTACGGTCAGGCTTTCCAATAGTGATGATGGGATGCTTCCAAAGGGAACTGACGCGGTTATTGGTGTCGAAACCATGCCAACACCAACTGGAATGGACCCTATGATGTCTGTCGGCGTAAGATTTCCCCTAGACTTGAAATAGGGTCCTAAACGTGGTTAACGCACGTTTCTTGCTTTCAAAAAAATTATTCGAGATTTGTGCAATGAAGTGGATTATTGCTGCGCTCAATTTTTATGCCTGCTCTGTAAGCATTTTGTGACGGGATTTTATATGTGCTTAAATTAGCCTTGAAATAAATAGGCACTCCATCACATTGCGGTAAAGTCTTTATATCAAGGGTTTGCCTGAAAGACGAAACGGATGAGCCAAAACCATCGTCTTCCATATAGATAGCAAAGTTTTTTGTAAATGCTTTATCGAAACGATCAGTGGCTTTACGATCAGTGGCTTTGAAATCCTTGCTTAAGGATTTAATATAAGCCGCCATTTTATCAAAAGATGCTTCGTCACTATACGCTATTTCATAGTTAAACCTGACGGTAACCCCGCCAATAATAGAAATATGTAAGTTTTCAAAAATCGATTGATGCGTATAGGTGCAAGTCCAGTTTTGTACGCTTGGGCTTGGTGGTCTGGGGTGTTTACTTTTATTTTCCCTTGCCGGTGAGTTGAGGTGTTGACATTGCCAAGATGGTTTTGAGCTTATGAACGCATTTATTTCTTCTGCTGTACTTTTTAATGACAGTCCTTCGACTTGAATGTTTCGGATAAGGTCAACTGTTTCTTTATCACTGGCGTAAGCAATTTGAGCACCCGACAGCATCGCCAAAGTCACTAAGATTGATGATATTTTAAGTTTCATAAGAGTAAATCCTTTATTCTGCCTCTGTTTTTTTCTTTGGCGCTGTTTTTTTCTTTGCGGTTGTTTTCTTCCCAGCCGGCTTTTTCTTTGCCTTCTTTTTCTCTGCGCCTTGTGCTTCTTTTTCCTCCGCTTTTGCAGCCTTTGCGGCTTCGCGGGCCGCGCGTTTTTCTGCGCCTTCAATGAGGACAACAACGGCGCGGTTCATACCGACGGTCATAACATCATCATCTTTTGGTAGGGATGTGAAAACACCCTGATGTTTCAGGAATGGGCCAAAACGTCCTATACCGCCCTGAATCATTTCTCCTGTTTCAGGGTGTTCGCCAATATCACGGGGAAGAGCAAGTAAGGCAAGCGCGCTTTCCAGTGTGACATCTTCGATATTTGTGCCTGCGGGCAGACCTTGACGTTTGGGTTTTGGCGCAGCTTTTGTTTTTGCCTTTTTTGGTGGTTTTTTATCGTTTTCCTTGGCCTTTTTGACCTTTTCTTTGAATTCTTTTTCGTATTCTTTATTGATGGCGGCAACCTCATCAATCGCTTCTTGCGGTGGGTCTATTTGGACATAGGGGCCATATGGACCACGGCGCAAGGATACTTCGCGTTTGGTTATCGGGTCCTCACCAAGGATTTTAGGTTCATTACCAAGGGCGCCGTCATCGCCTTCACTGCCGTCAGGTACGACAAGCGGGCGTGTGAATTTGCATTCAGGATAATTGGAGCAGCCAATAAAAGCGCCAAATTTCCCAAGTTTCAATCCTAAGCGTCCTGCCTCTAATTCTTTATTCTCTGCGCAGGCGGTGCAGCAACGGCTCTCATCACCTTCTGGAAAGAAATGTGGGCCGAGTTCCGCGTCCAAATGGTCGATAACATCGGTGATGGTCAGGTCTTTTGTGCCATCAACGGAGATTTTAAAATCTTTCCAGAATAGACGTAAGGCCTCTTTCCAAGCAACGTGGCCACTGGCGATTGCATCGAGCTCTTCTTCTAAATTAGCAGTGAAATCATAATCGACATAGCGCGTGAAGAATTTAGATAGAAATGTTGTCACCAAACGCCCGCGATCTTCGGGAACAAAGCGGCGCTTATCCATGGTCACATAATTACGATCACGCAAAACTTGAAGGATAGAGGCGTAAGTTGACGGGCGGCCAATGCCGAGCTCTTCCATACGTTTGACCAAAGATGCCTCGGAATAACGCGGTGGTGGCTGGGTGAAATGTTGATTCGGAGTCGTGGCGATATGTTTGGTTTTATCGCCCTGATTGATCGGTGGCAGGCGGCGATCTTTTTCATCAGTATCTTCATCATCGTCGTCTTTATCATTTTCCTGATAAAGCGTCAAAAAGCCGTCAAAGGCCACGACCGAACCATTGGCACGTAAAATAACATCGTCTGTGCCATCGGATATATCAATCGCCATTTGATCCATAATCGCGTTTTCCATTTGCGATGCCATGGTGCGTTTCCAGATCAAATCATATAAACGCCATTGGTCATGCTCTAACTTACCCTTTAAAGAGGCTGGAGTGCGCTTAAGGTCGGTCGGTCGAATCGCTTCGTGCGCTTCTTGTGCGTTTTTGGCTTTGGATTTATAAAGGCGCGGCGCATCGGGCAGGTATTTTCCACCATAATCTTTGTTAATCAG
>CAXBFT010000127.1:0-6320 GCA_963974945.1 uncultured Alphaproteobacteria bacterium | reverse complement strand
AAGGCACACCTACCGATATGTATACATCTTTTCAAAAAATCATGGCCCTGCCTGATGAAACGCTCATCTATTGCGGGCATGAATATACAAAGGGTAATGCAGGCTTTTGCCTCGCCAATGATCGTGATAATGCCGATTTAAAACACCGCATTGAAGAGATCAAAGATTTACGCATGCGCGGCCTGCCGACTATTCCCGTGACATTGGGGATGGAGAAAAGAACCAATATCTTCATGAAAGCAAAAAGCGCGGAGGAATTTGCCGCGCTTCGCCATAAAAAAGATAATTTCTAAATTCACATAAAGAATGAAAGCAACGATATTATTCGTTACCGCCCTCTTCCGCTTTACGTTGCGTATTGCGACGGCGACGTTGAACGCCTTTATTTTGAATAACCGCGCCTGATGTATCAGGTGGCAAATCATCCATATTCGGCAAATCTGCAGATTGCGGTGCATTTCCGCCACGCTTAGGGTTTGATCTATGTGATGGAATTGGCAATGGCTTTGATGTCACCTGATCGCGCTCACTAATCGCAAGTTCAATCTCTAAACGTGAAGATACTTTACGCAATTCATGGATAGCCGCGCTTAAATCTTCTTGTGCTTTGGAATCTTTTTTCTTTTCTACCCATATTGTATAGGCATCCAGACAAGTTTTTGACGTTTCTTGTAGGCGTGTTTGTATCTCGTCCATAAAATTCAGTCGCACACTTTATCCATTCCAAAGCCTGTGCGCAAGCATATCAAATGATAAAAATGTGACAATATTATGGTTTACATCATTACATGTCGATTATAAGCCAATTAACTCGCACCAAAGACATTGTTAATCTGTTGGGTTACACGAATAAATGTTGTGCGTTTTGGTAATTCCTTCAAATTTCTTGCGCCAACATATGTGCAAGCCGAGCGTACGCCGCCCAAAATATCTTGTAATGTTGCATTCACATCTCCGCGATACGGAATTTTTACCGTTTTCCCTTCACTGGCGCGGTATTCTGCGACCCCGCCTTTATGCTTGGTCATCGCGGTGTTGCTGCTCATCCCATAAAATTGTAGGAACTTCTCACCATTGACCTCAATCAATTCCTGTTCAGATTGATCATGCCCAGCAAGCATACCGCCAAGCATCACGAAATCCGCGCCCGCACCAAATGCCTTGGCAATATCACCCGGCATGGTACAACCACCATCGGCACAAATCAAACCACCAAGGCCATGCGCTGCATCCGCGCATTCAATAATCGCCGATAATTGCGGATAGCCAACGCCCGTCATTTTGCGCGTTGTGCAAACACTGCCCGGCCCGATACCAACTTTGACCACATCCACACCGGAAAGGATAAGCTCTTCCACCATTTCACCAGTGACCACATTCCCCGCCATGATAGTCAGATCCGGCACGCTCTGACGAATACGCTTTACGAAATCGAGAAAATGCTCGCTATAACCATTAGCCACATCAACACAGATTTTTTCAATCGTATTGGGATGAAGCTTGAGGAATTCCAACATTTTATCCTGATCCGCCTGCACCATACCGATACTGTACCATGCACTTGTCGCGGCATTTTCATCAAAGAAAGCGGCCAAAGCCTCCAACGGATAATGCTTATGCAGAGCAACGCTCATCCCGCTTTCGCTCTCGATAAAGCTTTTTGCCATGGCAAAAGTTCCAACGCCATCCATATTCGCCGCAATAATCGGCACGCCCTTATAACTCCGACCGCTCCACTTAAAGGTAAAATCACGCGTAATATCAACATCCTTACGACTGCGCAGTGTAGAGCGCTTAGGCCGAATAAGAACATCTTTGAAATCCAGTTTAACATCTTCTTCTATACGCATGATATTCCTTTATTTTCCTTAATTATAATTTTAGAATTTAAAGACGGAAGCCGCAGCATCTTGTGAGGCTTTCTTCTTCATAATATCCCCTTGAACGCGGGTAATTTCACTTTCAAGCTCATCGACATATTCATTCAAATCAGCCACAGATAAAAACTCCAAATTACGCGGAAAATCCTGTGTTTTCGGTTTTGGACGATCATCATCAAACATTAACAAAAGCTCCGCCTTGTGATTAAATTCATTATGACTTTAAAAGATTAAAATTATCCCCCATCAAAAGCAATCCATATCTATCGTCTTTTGATAATAAAAAAGCTGGAATTTCTTGAATATTTTCTTATAGTGCGCTTGTTCCCTAAACATTATTGTTTAAAAAACACATTGAACCAAGGGACGGGTTCGATGCCCCTTAGTGATTTTATCTAAAGGGTTTATAATTTTGATCTTAATTTTAAGGAGATGAACATGGCGAAGGCCGCACAACAAAGCGCACCATTGCTTATGCCAAAAGCAACATCAGTCTGGATGATTGATAACACTGCACTCACATTCAAACAGATTGCGGCATTCGTAGGCATTACAGAAATCGAAGTAGAAGCATTGGCAAATGAAGAAATTGGCCGTGGCTTGGTTGGACGTAACCCTATCGACCATGGAGAGCTTACAAAAGAAGAGCTTGCCCGTTGCGAAGCAAACCCTGCGGCATCACTCCTTCGTGCCAAAAATGAATTGCCAATTGTAAAAATGCGCTCCAAAGGCCCACGTTATACGCCTGTTTCCAAACGCGGTGATAAGCCTGATGCGGTTGCATATATCCTTAAAAATGCCTCTGACATTACTGATGCACAAATTTGCAAATTGGTTGGAACGACAAAGCCGACGATCGCCTCACTTCGTGATCGTTCACACCCGAATACGCCTAACCTTCGCCCTCGCCATCCGGCTGAGCTTGGATTATGCACATATCAGGAATTTGAAAACGTTCACCAAAAAGCATTGAAAGCGGCAGGCAAAGACCCTGAAGCCATAAAAGCACAGCAAGAAGCAGAAATGCAAAATGCCTTAAGCGCGCAAGAAGAAGACAGAGAGAAGTACAGCACCAATACTGGTGGCTTTGATTTTTCAAACTTTATGCCCGATTCATCACCATCAACAGATGATGAATAATATTAAAAATTCAACATAATTGAAAAAGGCCGGACATATTCATCCGGCCTTTATTTATATATAGAAACAAAATCAGGACTTAATGCGCGACTTGGCGTTCCTGATCAGCAATTTCTTCTTTGATAACCAATTTTTGTTTTTTAAGCTGATTTAAATAAAAATCAGTCGTGGCGGGATGTTTTGCGGCATCACAAACGGCATCAGATAATACCCTGTGCTTTTCACGCAAAGCATCAATACGCGATTGAGATGATGTTTTAGAAACTGTATTAGACACAGACATTCATAACCTCCATTTTTAAATGTATGGAGACTAGGATACTGATTTTTTGTATAAAAGAAAAATTATTTTTATAATCACTATTTTTCAACACGTTAGAGAGATCATCCCCTGATATGCGATTCGAATCGCCCCGTATTGGCTAAATTTAGAATCCTGCCCCGGGTAATTGCAGATATTGCATTTCGTCTTCTGTGCTTTCGCGGCCTAAGATTTTATTACGATGGGGAAAGCGCCCGAATTTTTCAATAACCTCCAGATGTTTCAGCGCATATTCATAAGTCAACGGATCATCACCTTTCATTCCCTCAAATAAAGACACGCTTTTGCGTTGATCTTGAAGATGTTCACTATGCATGAAGGGCATATACATAAATTTACGCTTAACCGGATTAAGCAAAGCATCATAGCCCTTATGCAAAGATTCCTTCACGACAAGCAGAATTTGCGCATCAGTTTCAAATGCTTTGGGTACATCACGAAACATATTGCGCGGGAATTGATCCAAGACAAGGCACAGAGCCAAAACGCCATCGGCCTCTTGTGTCCAATCATTGCACAATCCCTTTTTTGCCATTTCATAGGTCACCAAAAAACGCTCACGAATTTCGGTGTCAAAGCTTTCATTCTTTTGAAACCATTGTTGCGGCATGACTTCCTCAAACCAAAAACTCAAAACTTCTTGTTTTGTATCGCGCATTTATTCAAACCCTTTTTTTAAACAAACGCGCCCAAAGTAGAACCTTAGGCGCGATCATAATTTCTTTTATGCTTTTAAAAAAGCCCCTAGTGAAGATGAGCCCAAATTTTACGTTTCACCGCATAAAGAATGCCTGCAAACATCATCAAGAATAAAATAACCTTCATTCCCATTGTTTTACGCTCTTCCATATGCGGGTCTGCCGCCCATGTTAAAAACTGAACCATATCGCGTGAATATTGGTCCAATGTTTCAGGCGATCCATCTTCATAGCTAACCAGACCATCAGATAATGGTGGAGCCATTGACAGTTTATGCCCGGGAAAATATTTATTCCAATGCTGACCTTGGGCAACGTCTTGACCATGTGGCGCTTCTTCATAACCAGTCAATAGTGAATAGACATAATTTGGTCCATTGCCACGCGCCTTTGTGATCAATGACAAATCAGGAGGCAACGCTCCGCCATTGGCAAATTTCGCGGCATTATCATTTGCAAAGGGAGAGACAAAATGATCACTCGGTTTTGCCGGACGTTCAAACATGTCACCTTCGTCATTTGGCTCTTTATTAATGACGGTATATTCAGATGCGATCGCTTTGATCTGGTCTTCATTATAACCAAGAGCCTCAAGATTGCGGAAATAAACACGCTTCATTGAGTGGCAAGAAGAGCATACATTACGGTAAATTTTATATCCGCGCTGTAATGACGCTTTATCATATGTCCCAAACGGGCCTGAAAAGCTCCAATCTTGAGAGGGGATCGCCGGGCCGTCACCGCTAGCAAAGGCCGCGGAAACAGGCATAACGCCAATCATCAGAGCAGATAGTAGAGTTCGAACAAACATGTATTTATGCTCCTGCTATTTGTGTTTTTTTGCTAATACGGCTTCATGAATGGATGCGGGTAATGCGCGTCCTTTCTCAAAACGAGATAGCAAAGGAAGAATGATAAGGAAAAACATGAAGTAAAATCCGGTAAACGCCTGCGCAAGCATGGTGTTATCGAATTTCAATACAGTCGGCGCTTTTCCTTCTGTTGCGGCCACGGCTCCATGTCCTGCTGCGCCGTGCATCGCGGCTTCACATGCATGTGCATCACCAAAACAATGAGACAAATACACTTTATCCGCAGGTTGAGATCCGGCATAACCAAGAATAACAACGCTTAATGCAAAGAAAAGGAAGAAAGGCTTAAACAATGGACGGAAACGTGCCGAACGGATTGGATGATTATCAAGCCAAGGCAAGATAAAGAGCATCGCAATCGAACCGAACATGGCCAAAACACCACCAAGTTTTGCAGAAACCGGCGCAACCTCAGCGGAGCTTAGAGGGATACCCCAATCCTGATTGAGATCACTCAACAAACCCAATAATGCCAAAGCACCACCAATAACGACCAATGAAACACCAGCCGCAGTAGGAAGCTTTGTTTTATGACGCCATACGAACTCCACCATAAACACACCAAGCAAGGCAATACCTGCAAGCATATAGAGGTTAAAGTTAAACGTAATCGCACGCAAAATCGCATAGAATGGAAGGAAATACCACTCAGGCACGATGTGAGGCGGCGTCACCAATGGATTTGCAGGAATATAGTTATCAGGATGCCCCAAAGAATCCGGCATATAGAAGATAAATAATGCATACACAATAATGAACAACATAAGGCCGAACGTGTCCTTGGCCGTATAATACGGGTTGAATGGAAGCGTATCTTGCGGCCCTTTTGTATCAATACCAAGCGGGTTATTAGACCCCGTGACATGCAATGCCCAAATGTGCAAGAACACAACAGCAAAGATCACGAATGGTAAAAGGTAATGAAGCGCAAAGAAACGTGTCAATGTTGCGTTATCAACAGAAAACCCGCCCCAAAGAAGCGTTCTTATGTCTTCACCGACAAAAGGAATGGCCGAGAATAAATTGGTAATAACCGTCGCACCCCAAAGGCTCATCTGCCCCCAAGGAAGAACATAACCAATAAAGGCCGTCGCCATCATCAACAAGAAAATTACTACACCCAAAATCCAAAGGACTTCGCGCGGGCCCTTATAAGACCCGTAATACATACCGCGATAGATATGAATATATACGGCAATAAAGAAGAATGACGCGCCATTCATATGAATATAACGGATCAACCACCCGCCATTCACATCACGCATAATGCGTTCAACACTATCAAAGGCAAGCTCTGTATTGGCGGTGTAATGCATTGCCAACACGATACCCGTGGCAATCATTGTCATTAACATGAACATGGCAATCGCGCCAAAATTCCAGAACCAGTTAAAGTTACGCGGCGTTG
>CAXBFT010000126.1:0-6325 GCA_963974945.1 uncultured Alphaproteobacteria bacterium | reverse complement strand
AACCATGAGCCTGCCCCCTCGATTTTATACCAGCCGACGCAAGAGGTTAAGGCATCTTGATCTTTATCCATATAGGCGCGAAGAAATTCATCATCAAAATTATGCATCGTAAGGCTCGCCGTTTCAATGGTAGAGAATAGAGCTTCATCTGCTTTCACGATGCATACGGCAGAATGAAGGTGATGTGTATGACCGCGCAGCGCGCGAAGCTTATCCGCCGCGTCTTGAGTATTTTTTGCCTTGGATAAGATGGTGTTATTAAATTCCAATGTTTGATCTGATCCGATGACAAGGGCATTGGGGTGTTGACGTGCAATGTGGCGCGCCTTTTCTAGAGCTAATTCTTCAGTAATATCTTTAATTGTCTTATTTGATTGAAGGCCTTGATCAATAATGGATTGCTCATCAATATCGGCGGGAATTGCAGTAAAGCGTACACCCGCATTTTGAAGCATCGCCTTGCGCCCGGCACTGCCTGAAGCGAGAATGATTTCAGAGCTATTGACCATTTGCCTCGGCTTCTTTTTCACGTTTACTTTGAAGCAGAGCCATAATCTCGGCTGATGTTTCCTCGATAGAGCGCTTTGATACGTCAATTACAGGCCATTTATGTTTAGAGAATAAGCGGCGTGCCTTGCGCACTTCTTCCTCAATTTTATCTTCATCCAGATAAGTATTCTCACAAAAGGCGTTTTTCTTATCGATCTCTGCGCGTAAGCGCGAATGACGCAAATGGCGCAGGCGATCGGGGGATGCGCTTAAACCGACATAAAGCGGGCTGGGTAAATTAAAATATTCCTCCGGCACATCAACACCGGGGACAAGTGGTATGTTGGCGGCCTTAATGCCGCGGCGAGCGAGGAAAATACTGGTTGGTGTTTTAGATGTACGTGATACCCCGACAAGCACAACATCGGCTTCTTTCACGCCCTCAAGCGAACGTCCATCATCAAAACGCATGGCAAATTCGACGGCAGATACGCGTTTGAAATAGGCATCATCCATGGTGTGTTGAAGGCCAGGCACGCCCTTGGCATGTACGCCAAGATAGGTGGATAGGCTTCGGATGATGGGGTCAAGAACTGCAACGCAAGGCACGCCCAATTCTTCGCATTGCTCAGCTAAGCGAAGGCGCATGCTTTCATTAACAAAAGTGAAAATTACAGGGCCGGGATTATCGGATATACGTTTTATAACGCGCTCTAATTGGCGCTCTGTACGTACAAGAGGCCAGAATTTTTGATTGGGCTCAATACCTTCAAACTGTGATAATACGGCCCTTGAAAGCCCGAGAAGAGTTGTTCCGGTTGCATCAGAGACCAAATGGATAAAAAATTTAGTAGGTTCTTTTTTCTTCCGCATGATATGGCCTGCCTGATCCAACCGGACAAAATTTTAGTTTGTTGTTGCTGCGGCTGCTTGTGCCTGTGCAATTTCTTCCTTGAAGCGATCCATGTAAAGCGCTTGGAAATCAACAGGGTTTAACAATAGAGGGGGATAACCGCCCTGTGATGTTAATGTTGCAAGGATTTGGCGTGCAAACGGGAATGAAAAACGCGGTATTTCAATCAAGAGCAACGGGTGATGCTGGTCTTCCGGCACAACATCGGCAATTGAAACAGTAACGCCATACATGATTTCGGCGATAAATACGGTTTCATTATCACGTTTTGCCGTTGCAGAGATTGTCAAAGCAACTTCATAAAGGTTTTTAATGTTGTCGTCTTCTAATGCGCGTGCGTCCATACCGATATTTACATTCATCTCAGGCATTGATAGTCCCGCGCGCATTGAATTAGGCGCTTCAGGGTTTTCAAATGAAAGATCGCGGATATATTGCGCGTGAATTGTTACCGGCAAATCCGTTGTTTGCAATGTTGCATCTGTGCCTTGTGGAACTTGTGTTTCGTCACTCATTATTTTTACCTTATGTTTATCAATAAAAGCGTGGTTATAAATTCTGGATATTAGTTAGCACGAATTGCGGGTAAACCTCAAGACTCGTCCGATATATTACCGTCCTTATTCTTTGGTGTATCGATTGTTTCAAATTCGACATCAATAATATTGGGATCAGATGGGGGCTGCTGTGAGCCAGCGCCATAATATTCGCTTTGGCTGAAGCTTGTTGCTTGAAATTTTGTATGTTTTGATAGTTTTTCTCTCAAAATATCCCGTAATTTTGGGATAAGCAGGGAAAATCCGATGCTATCCGTTATAAATCCGGGGGTAATGAGCAGAGCACCCGCAGCAACAAGGCATAGACCGTCAAATAGCTCTTTTGAAGGGATTCCTCCTTGGCGCAAGGATGCTTGGGCGTTCATCATGGTTTGAATGCCTTGGTATTTCACAATGGATCCGCCTAAAATTGCCGTGAATAGGGCCATGATCAAGGCTGTGCCTAATCCGATTTTATCGCTTACATTCATAAAAACGAGGAGTTCTGCAATTGGAATAAGTACAAAAAGAAGGAAAAATGGCATAATAATTTATATCCGTATATTTGTTTGCTTGATCCTATAAAAGATATGGCATCGGGTAAAGAATTTTAAAAATGGCTACTGTTAAAACTGTCTGTAATCGTGTATCCCTATTTCGTAAAATAAAGAGGAATTATGCTATGTCATCATTATGCGCAAAATTAACTGAAATTGTAGAGAGCTGCTTTGTGGCGCTTGATCTTCCGGCAGAATATGCGCGTGTGCAAGTTTCTACACAGGGGCAAGACACGCAGTTTCAGTGTAATGGTGCTATGCCATGTGCAAAAATTGCACGTACAGGCCCCAGAGACATCGCGCAGAAAATTATTGATGAAATTAAAAGGCACACTTACTACGAGGATGTGTTTGAAGAGCTGTCAATTGGTGGCCCAGGCTTTATAAATATTACAGTGAGGGATGAACTTATCTCTCACCATCTCAACAACCTGTCCATGGATGTCCGATTGGGTGTATACCCTGTAGATGGCGCTTCCTGTGTTGTATTGGATTATGGTGGTCCAAATATAGCCAAATCAATGCATGTCGGTCATTTGCGCAGTTCCATCATTGGCGATGCGCTTAGGCGTATGTATAATTTCGCCGGATATAACGCGATTGGTGACGTACATATGGGTGATTGGGGTACGCCGATGGGGATGATCTTATCTGCGCTTGATTTATCAAAATTTGAAGGTGAAATCACCATGGAGATGCTCGCCGATCTTTATCCAAAAGCATCCGGTGCCTGTAAAGAAGATGAGGAGCGCATGGCTCTTGCGCGTGAAGCCACGCATAAGTTGCAAAATGGTGATGAGGCGTACACAAAAAGATGGCGTGAATTCATTGATGTTTCAATAGAAGGGATGAAGAAAAACTTTGACGCATTAGGGGTTCATTTTGATGAGTGGAAGGGCGAAAGTGATGCTCACCCTTATATTGATGCGATGATTGATGACCTTAAAAAACGTGGTTTAACAAAAGAAAGTGAAGGCGCGTTGATTGTTGATGTCGCACAAGACGACGATAAAAAAGAAGTGCCGCCTTTGATCCTTTTGAAATCAGATGGGGCGGTTCTTTATGGTACAACTGATCTTGCAACAATTATCGAGCGGATTAAAACGCATAATCCGGTTAAAATAGTCTATATCGTTGATCAACGTCAGGCTTTGCATTTTGAACAGGTTTTTCGTGCGGCCCGTAAATCAGATATAGCCTCTGAAAATCAATGTACGTTAGTGCATGCCGGTTTTGGTACGATGAACGGCACAGATGGTAAGCCGTTTAAAACTCGTGCGGGCGGTGTAATGCGTCTTGATGATCTTATTTCAATGGCACAGGAAAAAGCGTTATCCCGTTTAGAGGAAGCATCACTAGCCGGCGATATGGATGAGGATGAGCGCGAAGATGTTGCACAAAAAGTCGGATTAGCAGCCTTGAAATTTGCAGATTTGCAAAATAACCGTATTGCTGATTATGTCTTTGATATTGACCGTATGACCTCGTTTGAGGGCAAGACAGGGCCTTATTTATTGTATCAATCTGTTCGTATCCAATCTTTACTGCGTAAGGCAGGGGTGAATGGAAGGGTAAACGCGTCATTTATGATTGATGATATTGATCGTGATCTGGGTTTATTGCTTTGTGAATTTCCCGATCATTTTGATCTTGCCCTTAAAAATGCAACGCCGCATATTTTATGTGAGTATGCCTATAGGATAGCGCAGGAATTCAGCTCATTTTACGGGCGGTGCCATATTTTATCTGAGAAAAATAAAGAGATAAAAAACAGTCGATTGGCCTTGTGTCAGCAGACCTATAATACGCTTTGTCTTATTCTCAATCTGCTTGGTATAAATATTCCAGATAGAATGTAATTTTTTTACAATCGTGATTGATTTGCGTCATTGTGATGACTATAGTTAGCCACATGCTCGGATTACAAAATGTAAAGATTTCTCAAAATATGCTTCGCCTCGTCAGTGATATTGATGAGTTTAAAGGGGCGTGGCGTGCGCTAGAGAATCATACGACTTCTTTGCAATTGCTTGGGGACGTATCCAGTTTTGGCCGAAATTTTAAGGATATTGCCAATAGTTGGCACGATCAGCCATTAGATGTTGACCTTCTTTGCCGTTTGCACGCGGCCTTTATGGGGGAGCGTCAGGTTAGTATTTTCAAGGAAAAAAGCGTACCGCTTGAAATTTTCAAGGGTGATGAGCTTATAGGAACGTTGAATGTTGCGACCTCTGCCGAGGTTCGTAATTTTATGCCGCGTCTTATGTCTTGGGCTGATCAAGCTTTAAAAGACGGTGATCTTCATCCGTTATTTGTTATTGCAATTTTTACGGCAATATTCTTACAATTCTGCCCGTTTGATAAGGGCAATCAAAAGCTTGTAAAAATGATGATCATCTTATTGATGTTCAAGGCTGGTTATAGCTATGCCCCGTATAGTACGCTTGATTCTGTCCTTCAGGAACGCGCGGAAAATTATTATAGCGCGCTGAAACACACGCAAGATACGCTTGCTAAGGGCAAGATTGATTGGGATGTGTGGATGGAGTTTTTCTTTGAATTGCTGAAAGCGCAAAAAGATAAGCTGCAAGACCGTATTGAAAAAGGCAGCAGCGAAATCGTTAATATGCCTGTTCTATCAACTAAGGTTCTTAAATTATT
Organism: uncultured Alphaproteobacteria bacterium; assembly: GCA_963974945.1. Taxonomy (GTDB): domain Bacteria; phylum Pseudomonadota; class Alphaproteobacteria; order Micavibrionales; family Micavibrionaceae; genus UBA1672. The sequence goes on along the minus strand of CAXBFT010000126.1, from coordinate 1,169 downwards.
TGATAAGCATGATCGTTTGAGCATGAAAGACATTGAGCGCTTGACGCGTGGTAAACGCTCGACGCTTAAATTGCGCTTAGGTGAATTGGTTGAGGGTGGGTATCTTATGCGTCATGGTCAGGCTCGTGCAACATGGTATAGCCGCATTTAGTTGTTCTTTTATCGCTCTATCAAAACATAATAAAAATCATAATATGGTGTGCCATCGGTATATATTTCACTATTATCTTGATAACAGCCCCCAATTTTTTTGTTAAAAGCGGATGTTGTTAAAGTATTGCCGTAACTAAATACCCCTTTAAACCGTGGTGTTCCATAAATTCCACCACTAATTGGTAATTCCGGTGTTATTTGAAGCATGTTATTGAGTTTTTTACACAAATTTTCAGCATGGAACATTCGTATAAAAAGATATAGCTCAGTACATGATGAATCTCCACATGTCGCTCCAATATTATTGATTTCGCTTGCTCCAACGAAGATTACCCTATTGGCATAATCTAAATATTTTTTGTTATGGCCATTTAATTCAATAAAGGCCGCATTCCCGCCGTTGGGATGAAATACTTTACATTTGTCGCTAGTTATAGGGCTATGTTGATATTCTGTGTGGCCCCAGCCCGTATGATCAAAACTTATATCGTTTTCTGAACAACCATTGCGGCGTATTTTATTAATAGCATGGCTAATATTTTGTGCATAATTGAGTATTTCTGCCGCGACAAGTTCAGCTTGGCGGTCTGTCATGGCATTGGTTGACGTGCCTTTAAAACCACGAGATATGGTGAAGGCCAAGGTCGCAAATAAAACGACACCAAGAAGAATATAGAAAAAAGCGCTTCCTGTATCAGAGAGCGCTTTTTTTAGAATTTTGTGTTTATTCACTTTGTTCTTCGTCATCTGATTTTTTCGGTGGTGTTCCAAATATAGCAGGTTTTTTTGTTTCTTCTGTATTCGCGCTCTGAGATTCGGTTGTTTGCGGCGGTGTGGTTGGAGCAGCAGCAGGCGGCGCAGCGCCAAAGATAGATGGTTTTGCTGTGGCCTCAGTTTTTGGCTCAGTTGTTTGCGGCGGTGTGGCAGGTGCAGCCGCCTGTGGCGGCGTTTGCGCGGGTTCAGCAGCAGCAGGCGGCGCAGCGCCAAAGATAGATGGTTTTGCTGTGGCCTCAGTT
>CAXBFT010000125.1:0-6344 GCA_963974945.1 uncultured Alphaproteobacteria bacterium | reverse complement strand
GCGGTTGCCACGGGTGAGGCGTTGGAGCGTGAGGCTGATGGGCGTTTTGTGTTTTTGCGCGGGTGTTTCGGTGATGTTAAGTCCTTGCTTGATCAGGCGGGTGTTGACGGTGTTGACGGCTTTGTTCTTGATGTCGGTGTTTCCTCTATGCAGCTTGACATTGCGGAGCGTGGGTTTTCCTTTCGTCGCGACGGGCCGCTTGATATGCGTATGGATACGGCAAGTGGTGGTATGACAGCGGCCGATATTGTTAATACATACGAGGAGGAGGCGCTTGCCAATTTGATCTATGAATATGGGGAGGAGCGCCGCTCTCGTCATGTTGCGCATCGCATTGTTGAGCGCCGTAAAGAAAAGCCGTTTACGACGACATTGGATTTGGCAGAAGTTATTCGCAGCGTAATTTACAAAACGCATAAGGATAAGGTTGATCCCGCAACGCGCACTTTTCAAGCGCTTCGTATTGCGGTGAATGATGAGTTGGGCGAGCTGTCGCGCGCACTTGATGCGTCAGAGGGCGTTTTGGTTGAAGGGGGGCGTGTTGTTGTTGTGTCTTTTCATTCGCTTGAAGATGGTATGGTGAAGCGTTTCATTAAGGAAAAAGAGGGCGGCTTTTCAGGGTCACGGCATATGCCGCAAATGCAAGAGCCGGAGCCTTCTGTTTTTAAGGGTTTGTCACGCAAGGCAATTAAACCATCTGATATTGAGGTTTCCGAAAATCCGCGATCGCGTTCGGCGCGTTTGCGTGGGGCTGTTCGGCTTTCTAAGCGTGGGGGCGCATAATTATGAGATTTATTATTTTAAAATATGGCATTGTGTTTTCGTTGGTGATCATGAGTGGTGTTATGTTGATGGATGTTTCGCACCGCGTGCAACGCGCAGAACGCGATGTTCGTAAGGTTGAGCGTCATATTAACCGCGAGCAAGAAAATATCCGCGTATTGCGTGCGGAGTGGGCGTATTTGAATGCCCCTGCGCGTCTGGAGCGTTTGGCCACACAGGGACTTGGTCTTTCTGTTCCTGATGTGGATGCTCTTATTTCTGATTTGCCATCCTCTGCTCCTGATGATCTATCTGCTACGTCTCCATTGTATATTGAAACGTCCCTTGTATCTGGCGGGGGGGCACAATAGTGTTTAAGCAAGCCCGCAGACGCGCAATAGCAATTGATGGAGAGCGCCGCGTTGCCGCTGCTATGGCGCAGAGCCGTTTGTCGTTCTTAGCTGCTTTTTTTGTTTTATGTTATGCCTTGATCGGCGCGCGCGTGCTTGACCTTACTGTGGTGCAGGGCAATGCCATTTTCGCCGAGAGCGATGGTGATGTTGCTGATATGAGTACAATAGCCGTTCGCCGCGGGGATATCTACGATCGTAACGGATTTTTAGTTGCGACGACGCTTAAAACGCCCTCTGTTTATGTTGACCCGTCTTTGGTGCTTGATCCGCAAATATTGGCCAATGCCTTGAATGAGATCTTCCCTGATCTAGATGGAGGCAAGCTTTTGCGCGTATTAAAGGCGCATAACCGTTTTGGCTGGATTAAGCGCGGCATAACACCGGAGCAGCAGCAGGACATCCTTGAATTGGGCGAGCCTGGTTTGGCTTTTCAATATGAATATAAGCGCGTCTATCCGCAAGGGGCGCTGTTTTCTCATTTACTTGGCTATACCGATCGTGATGGGCTTGGTTTATCAGGGATTGAGCGAAGCTTTGATGATGTGCTGTCCGAAGGCAAGGAGGTGCATTTGACCATGGATTTGCGTTTGCAGCACCTTGTGAGGCGCGAAGTGCAGACGGCGATGGATGAGTTTACTGCTAATGCAGGAACGGGCGTTATTTTGGATTCTCATACGGGTGAGGTTTTGGCTGGGGTTTCCTTGCCTGATTTCGATCTGAATTTGGTGCATCAGGCAAATGATAACCAGAAATTCAACCGTTTGACCCTTGGTGTGTATGAACTAGGCTCTATGTTTAAAATATTTTCAACGGCTGCTTTGCTAGAGCTGCATGATGTTGGAATGGGGTATGGATTTGATACGCGTAAGCCTATTAAGGTCGGGCGTTTTACGATTAATGATTATCACGCGCAAAAACGTGTTCTGACTGTGCCGGAGGTTTTTATGTATTCCTCTAATATCGGCAGTGCGATGATGGGGCAAATGGTCGGTGGTGAGGCTCTGAAGGGGTTTTATGCGGATTTGGGGCTTCTTGACCCGATGAAGCTTGATATTAAAGAAGTCGGCTATCCGCTTGTGCCTAATCCGTGGCGTGAAGTGTCAACAATGACGGCAGCCTATGGACATGGTCTTTCAACCACGCCGATGCAGATGAGCGCCGCCGTGGCAACCATTGTAAATGGTGGTATGTCTGTGCAGCCCTCATTGGTGAAGCGTGATAATAATGGTGCGGTCAAAAGTGATGTGCAGATTATTTCTAAAAAAACATCTGATGAAATGCGCAAATTATTGCGTTTGGTTGTTACCGAAGGCACGGGGCGTAATGCGGATGCAAAGGGCTTTTCTGTGGGTGGGAAAACGGGAACGGCAGAAAAAAGTATTAATGGGCGCTATCAAAAGAAGAAGTTGATTTCATCATTTGTTGGTGCGTTTCCTATGGATGATCCGCGTTATGTTGTGATGGTGATGGTCGATGAGCCGCACGGGAATAAGAAAAGTTATGGCTATGCCACTGCGGGTTGGGTTGCTGCGCCAGCGGTGAAGCGAATTGTAACCTCTATGGCTTCTGTCCTTGGTATTCCTGCGGATCAATATGATGAAGAGCGTGATATAAGCAATGAGCTTTTGCGCTTTATCCATGACCCGAAGAAAAAAGAAGGGAAAAAGCTTGTCTCTTATTCTCGCTAAGGATCTTGGAATTGATATGACGATGCTATCCGGTGTAACGCAGGATAGTCGCGCGGTGAAGGCAGGCTATCTTTTTGCTGCGCTAAAGGGTGAGGCCGCTGACGGGCGTGATTATATTGACAATGCAATCGCCAATGGTGCGCGCTATATCCTCAGTGATGATACGATTACAGGTGGTGATGCGCAGGGCGTAACCTTTATAACAAGCGCGCATCCGCGCCATGATTTTGCGGCTATCGTTGCCGCGTTCTATGCACGTCAGCCGCGCCGCATTGTTGCCGTTACGGGCACAAATGGTAAAAGTTCTTCTGTGCACTTTATTGATCAGATGTGGCGCTTTACGGAGCGCCCTTCGGGGTTTATCGGGACGTTATCGGGCGGTATGACAACGCCTGATCCTGTGGCATTACATTCACAGCTTGCGCAAATGGCGGGGCAGGGCGTGGAATATGTCGCTATGGAGGCGTCTAGCCACGGATTGGAGCAGCATCGCATGGATGGCGTTCATCTGTCTGTGGCTGCCTTTACCAGCTTTTCTCAGGATCATCTTGATTATCACGCCGATATGGAGAGTTATCTTGCGGCGAAGATGCGTCTGTTTGCCAATCTTTTGCCCGATGATGGCGTGGCTATTTTAAATGCAGATAGTGAGGTTTTTGAAGCGTTATCTGTTCTTTGTGCGCGCCGCAATGTGCGCGTGATGTCTTATGGTTATGCGGGGCAGGATTTGACGCTTATCTCTTGTGATCCTCATCAAGCGGGGCAGCGCATTAAGCTGCGTGTTTCAGATAGGGTCTATGACGTTGATTTGCCTTTGGTTGGGGCATTTCAGGTGATGAATATTTTATGCGCATTGGGGTGTGTCTTGGCAGAAGATGCGACTTTAGCCGCGCGCCTTATTGATTTCCTTCCCTCTGTGAAGCCTGTCCCGGGACGGTTGCAACATGTTCAAAGCGATGACGGACATACGCATGCCTATGTTGATTATGCGCATACGCCTGATGCATTGGAAAATGTATTGGGATCTTTACGTGGACATACGCAAGGACGGTTGATTTGTCTGTTTGGTTGCGGAGGAGATCGTGATACATCAAAGCGTCCTATGATGGGGGATATTGCCGCGCGTTTGGCCAATATCGTGATTATTACAGATGATAACCCGCGTTCGGAAGGGGCTAAAGACATTCGCACCGATATTATGCGCGGAGCAGAAGAGGGCACCAAAATAGGTGGCTCTACAGTATTGGAAATTGCCGGACGAGGCGCAGCAATTACACATGCTGTATCTTTGATGGAAGAGGGGGATATTTTGCTTGTCGCCGGTAAGGGGCATGAGCAAGGTCAAATATTCAACGGGTTCACCGAACCTTTTGATGATGTGTGTGAGGTCGTGCGTGCAATGCGCGTGGCTTGAGTAAAGAAAATATCTTGAGCGCAAGTCTTGAGTAAAGAGTAGAGTAAAAGGACGTATCTATGATTAAGAATAATCGCTATTATTGGTCTCATCTTAAAACAGCCAATGTAACGGTGCGCGTTGTGCCAAAGCAAAAACAAGAAGGTGTTGTCTTTCGTGTCGGAAATATGATTGACCTTGGTAATGGTCGCCAAACTGTGATGCTTGATCATGTGGATTTCCCAAATGCCTATTATGCCAAAACGGCGAAGAATGCCAATGTGGCCGTGCCTTTTTGCATGGGGGTGTTGGATTTTGTCTATACCTCACCGCGTAAACCTGTTCTGCGAGATGTGCATAGTTTGCTTTCCACCCTTTACAAAGGCGATCAAGTCGAGAAAATAGTCCTCGACGTTTTGTCGCCTGGTGATCTTTTGGTGTTTAAGCATGATGCGGATACGCAAAGAATAAAATTGGTCGATACTTTGCGCGTTGTAAAAGAAAACACCTATATGAAAAGTAAAGCTGAATATGCTCTATAATATCTTTCAACCTTATTTTGATCAGATCCTTTTTGCGGATTTGTTTCGCTCTATTACATTTCGGGCGGGAGGGGCAATTGTAACCTCTTTGATCCTGTGTTTCCTTATGGCTCCAAAGATGATTTCTTGGCTAAAAGCCAAGCAAAAAGAGGGGCAGCCTATTCGCGTTGACGGCCCTGAAAGCCACTATGATAAGGCGGGAACGCCGACAATGGGGGGCTTGATGGTGTTACTCTCCATGGCGATTAGTACATTGCTTTGGGCGGATTTGAAGAATGTCTTTATTTGGTATGCGCTGCTTGTCACACTTGGCTATGGCGCGATTGGTTTTGCCGATGATTATTTGAAGTTGACTAAGCGTAATACAAAGGGCCTGTCGGGTAAGTTAAAAATTGTCGGGCAAGTGGTGATTGGCGGTATTGCGACATATGGAATTATGCACGCCATGCCTGAAAACTTAAGCACCCATATTGCACCACCATTTTTTAAAGATGTTTTGATTAATCTTTCATGGTTTTTTATTCCATGGTCTTTGATTGTTATGATTGGCGCGTCTAATGCGGTGAATCTTACCGATGGCCTTGACGGGCTTGCTATTGTTCCTGTGGCTATTGCAACAGCATGTTTTGGGCTGATAGCCTATTTTGTCGGGCGCGTTGATTATTCCGCCTATTTATATTTGCACCATGTCCCGGGAACAGCGGAGCTTGCGATTATTTGCGGTGCGCTCATCGGCGGCGCTATGGGCTTTTTATGGTATAATGCACCACCAGCGGCAATCTTTATGGGTGATACGGGGTCTTTGGCCTTAGGAGGTTTTCTCGGCGTTATCTCTATTATAACCAAGCATGAAATTGTACTGGCCATTATCGGTGGGCTTTTCGTGCTTGAGGCGGTTTCTGTTATTATTCAGGTGGCTTCGTTCAAATTAACGGGGAAGCGGGTCTTTGCAATGGCTCCTATTCACCACCATTTTGAAAAGAAGGGATGGTCGGAGTCAACGATTGTTATTCGCTTTTGGATCATTGCAGTTATTTTAGCTTTGGTTGGACTCGCGACGCTTAAACTGCGATAATATTTCACCGTAAATCAAAGCGTGGAATGATCATATGTCCAATATTAAAGAATTCGTTGATAATTTACATGAAAAGCCTATCCTGATCTATGGTTTGGGGCGATCGGGGATGTCTGCGCTTAAGGCATTGAAGAAGGCAGGAGCGCATGTCGTTGCGGGAGATGACAATAGTGATTCTCTGGTGCTTGCAAAAAAGGCAGGGGCGGAGCTTCTTGATGATGTCGACTATGATTATAGCGATTATGCCTTTTTGATACTATCGCCCGGTTTGCCGTTTACCCATCCTAAACCGCATCAGGTGGTTGAAAAGGCCAAAGCCGCTGAGATTGAGGTTATTTGTGATATAGAGCTATTCTCGCGTATATATAAAAATATTAAAACGATTGGCGTGACGGGCACAAACGGTAAATCAACCACCAGCAGTCTTCTTCATCATATGCTTAATAAATGCGGCGTAAAAGCGGAGCTTGG
>CAXBFT010000124.1:0-6424 GCA_963974945.1 uncultured Alphaproteobacteria bacterium | reverse complement strand
ATACCTACCGCCGTTGCCGTGGGTACGCAGGCAAGCCAACTCGTGGCCTCAGGCGTAAGCGGGGTGATGGGCTATTGGCGGCGCGGGCATGTTGATTTTCTGATCGGCACAATTATGTTGATCGGTGGATTTATAGGCTCGGTCATTGGGATAGGCTTTTTTAAGTTCATCCAATATCTAGGGCAAATTGACCTTATTATCTCTATTCTTTATATCGTACTTCTTGGCTCTATCGGTTTAATGATGTTGTTTGAGAGTTTATTTACGATGATGAAGAAGAAGACAATGAAGTCTGAATTCAATCGTTTGAAATCTCCATCCCTTATTTCAAAATTGCCCTATAAAATGCGTTTTCCTCGCTCAAAGCTTTATGTAAGTGTCTTTGTCCCCGGTGGTATTGGTGTAGTCAGTGGGTTTTTAGTCTCTACTATGGGGGTTGGTGGTGGATTTTTGCTTGTGCCTGCGATGATCTATATTTTGGGCATGCCGCCTTTATTGGTGGCGGGGACATCATTATTTCAAATTATCTTTACAAGCGCATTTTCAACAATCATGCACGCCACAATGAACCAGAGCGTTGATGTGCTTTTGGCGTTCTTTCTTATAATGGGTGGCGTTATTGGTGCACAATTTGGTGTGTTGGCCTCTAAAAATGTGACGGGCGCGCGGGCGCGTATTATTTTGGCTTTGCTCGTTCTGAGTGTGTGTTCTCAGCTCGCGATACAGCTATTCTTATATCCATCTGACTTATTTGTGATGGTGCAAAAATGATACGTATTTTTAATATTACAATGATGGCGTTTTTCTCTCTGATTACCACTATATCATCGGGGATAGCGGCAGAGCCACAAGCTTCTGAGCGTTTAGCCATAGAGATTGCGCGTAATTATGTTGATATAACTGTTGGGTTTACCGGAACAACGGTGGAGCTTTTTGGTGACCGCCGCGATAAGAAAACAGAAATTGCCATTGTTATTGAGGGGCCTAAAAAGGATATTACAATTTGGAAAAAAGATCGTGTTATGGGGACATGGGTGAATCGTTATTTTGTGACCTATAAAGATATGCCAATGTATTACCACTATGCTGTTAGTGATAATAGCGTCGATTTGGAGAAGGATAAGTTGTATCTTGATAATGGTATTGGCTATCACGCATTATTGAAAAATGTATCACGTACAACGTCTAAGGCATTGGAGGATGAGAATATTTTTGATGATATTTTGATGGTGAAAAAACAAAATAATGGCGTTTTTTTTGCAGAGGCCGCGCCCATTCGCTTTATGAATGATAATTTTTTTCGTATCCAATTTAAAGTTCCGCCATCTGCCCCAACGGGCGCTTATAAAATTCATAGTTATCTGATCCGTGGCGGTGAAATTATTCAGCATAATGAAAATGATCTGGTGGTAAAGCAAGTCGGTTTGAATGCCTTCTTATATAATGCATCACGTCAGAGTAGTTTTATATATGCCATGTCATGCATCTTTTTTGCTTTGTTTTCAGGGTGGTTGGTTAGTGTTTTAAAAGTAAGGCCTTAGGCGTAAAGGTCATCGTTGTTTTGTGGGAGTTTAAGTAATGAATAGAAAAAATCCGCGCAAGGGCGTGTTTCTTGTTGTTGTTGATTCAACAGATGAATTTATGATTGCCGTTGATTATGCATGCGCTTTTGCGAATGCGGAAGGCGGGTATGTTGCCTTGCTTAATATAATGGAACGCGCCCATGTTGAAAGTTGGGCTAATATTGAAAATCGCGTGCGCAAAGACATGCGCAGCCAAGCCGAGCAAATGGTTTGGAACGCCGCAGGGCGTGTGATTGAGGCCACCGAAAATATCCCCATGGTCTGTATTGAAGAGGGCGATAGTGTCGATGTCATTTTAAATACGATTGAGAGCAACCCGAATATCGTCGCGCTTGTGTTAGCGTCCGATCCCAATGCTTCTAATCCCGGGCCTTTGATCTCGTATTTTTCGGGTAAGGGCATTTCACGTATGTCAGTTCCGTTGATGATTGTTCCGGGGCATTTGGAAACACCTCTCAATACTTGATTGATAGTGATAAAACGCGTTATAACCTTTGTGACTTTCAAATATTTCAGGATCATGTAGCGATGTTTATACAAACCGAAGAAACACCAAATCCGGCAACCATAAAATTTTTACCCGGACAGACGATCATCGAAAAGGGAACAATTGATTTTTCCTCTGTAAAAGATGCAGAAAAATCACCATTGGCGACGCGCCTATTTGCCTTGGTTGGTGTTGTTCGTGTGTTCTTTTCCGCAGATTTTATATCCGTCAGTAAGGCCGATGATACAGATTGGTCGATGTTAAAGCCCATGATATTGGTCGCAATTATGGAGCATTTATCAACTGGACAACCGATTTTGGATGCGGATTATAATGCGCCGACACTTGTTATACCAAGTGCATCTTCAGAAGATGATGAGCTTATCTTACAGATCAAAGAGCTGCTTGAGGAGCGCGTGCGCCCGATGGTAGCGATGGATGGTGGTGATATTGTTTTTGATCGCTTTGAGGACGGGATTGTCTTTTTGGAAATGCGTGGGGCTTGCTCTGGCTGCCCTAGCTCTACGGCGACGCTGAAAGTGGGGATTGAGAATATGTTGCGCCATTATATCCCAGAGGTTAAAGAAGTGCGTCCGGCCGCAGAATATTAGGAGAGTTTTTTGTCCCTTCTTATCATTGATAGCGCGATGAATGCATGTTCTGTTGGTGTGTTTGATCCTATGACAGATGTTATGTTAGCGGAGTGCGTCCTTGATATGCCACGCGGGCAGGCAGAGCATTTAATGCCAATGGTCGTTGAGGTCTTGCAAGAGGCGGGCAAAGAGTTTGCCGATTTAACGGCGGTTGCGGTGACCACGGGGCCGGGGGCTTTTACGGGGATGCGTATTGGTCTTTCGGCGGCAAAATCCTTGGCTTTGGCGCTTGATTTGCCTTGTATCGGGGTTGATACATTTCAGGCAATTTTTAGGAGCTATCAAATAGATCATCAATGTGATGAGGGCATGTTTTATGGTGTCCTTCTTGAAACCAAGCGGCAGGATTTTTATTTTCAGCTTTTTTATGCGTCAGGCGCGCCCGTTGGGGAGCGCCTCGCTGATATGCCGGAACGCGTGATGGATATTATTGGTGATCGACATTGTGTGATGATTGGTGATGCCTTTGAGCGATTTCAGGGGCAGGTGCAAAGTAAGTATATCACGGAGCATTATATGAGTTCCCCCGCGCCATTAGCAATTGCTAAAACGGCAAAAGCTCTTTGGGAACGTAAAGAAGTTTGCTCTGACCCTATTTACCTTCGCCCGCCGGATGTTAGTCTGTCTAAAATAAAACAACGTCAAATTGGTGATTAAATAAATACGATCATAACCTTATCTAAAAACATTGTATTTACAGTGGTTTTCAAATATAAAATATAGTTATATTGTTTTTATATAATAATGGATTGAAAGTAGAAAGTAATGAGCGAAGAAATTAGCCGACAGGATTTATTGGTTCTCACAACAGATATTGTTGCCTCTTATGTATCGCAAAATACGCTGGCTGTTGATGAAATTCCGGGCGTTATTGAAACCGTATTCCGTTCTTTATCTGTTGTTGATGGTGGAGAGCGTTTGATTGCAGATCGCCCACAACCCTCCGTGCCGATTAAGCGTTCTATTACGGATGATTATTTGATTTGTTTGGAGGATGGTAAAAAGCTCAAAATGCTAAAGCGTCATTTGAAGACTGCCTATAATATGTCACCTGAAGATTATAGAGAGCGTTGGGGTTTACCTGCGGATTATCCAATGGTTGCGCCTAATTATGCAGAAAAACGCAGCAGGCTCGCTAAGGATAGCGGTTTGGGAACACGATAATCGGTGCTTATTACCATTCATAAGCACATTTAATGCCGCCTGCGTTGTGCCGCCGGGGCTTGTAACATTTTCACGCAGGGTGCTTGCGGGTATATCGCTGTCATGTTCCGCTAATGCGGCGCTTCCTATGACGGTTTGGCGGGCTAGCTTCATCGATATATCACGAGGTAATCCAATAGATTCGCCTGCCTTTGCCATAATCTCGATCAGGTGGAAGATATAAGCAGGGCCACTGCCTGACAGAGCCGTGACCGCGTTCATTTGTGATTCATCCTCGATCCATATGCACTCACCTGAACATGACAAAAGCTGCGTCGCACATGTTTTATCTAAATCGGATGATTGGTTATTTGCGATGGCAACACTTATGCCTTTGCCAATGGAGGCAGGGGTGTTGGGCATACATCGAATGATGGGACGATTTGCACCAAAAATGCGGGTCAATGCATCAAGGCTTTGGCCTGCGATGATCGATAAGATGATGGTGTCTTTAGATAAATTTGGAGTTATGACCCTAGATACATCTGCAATGATCTGTGGCTTTACCGCCAGAATTAGAATGTTGCTCTCAATCTTATGGTTTGATGCATCAGGAATATGATGGATATTTTTATAGGGGGTTAAATCATCGGATAGGGGAGAAGGGGTCATGATATGCGCCGTGGCGATGATGTCATTTTTGATCCATGAGCGAAGCATTGCGCCGCCCATTTTTCCGCATCCTAATAATGTGACGCTATATTGCATCTACTAGGATTCTCCTTCTGTCTCCATCAGAGCAAAGGACATTGTTTGTTGATCCATATGTGCGGTATTGGCAAGCATATGAAACACCGCCTGATAGCGTTCACATTGGGTTAAGGATATATCAACAAGGTCTTCAATATGTTCATATTCGCTTTTATTTTGATTGCTTCGAATTAATGATGTGTGTCTAAAGGACGGAAGGCGCGACTCTTTCGTGACTTCAAAATGACCCATCCACAAAGACGTGTTCATATCCATAAGCGCCATTGCCGCAATGGGCAGGTTTTCCTGTTTTATTTCCATGTCATATTGGCAACAAAGCTGTAGTGCATTCATGTGTTCTTGCCAGATAAAAAGCATGCGATATGTTGATGCTTTACCTGAGACTTCAACCAAAAGCTCTTCGCTATTTGGTCTTGAATAGACCCAGTTATGATCGCTTAGAACATCTTCGACGTAGTCCAATGGGTTTGTACTGATGTCATCATATGCTTCAATAAGATCATTCATATTTTTTTATCTCTTTGTTTTGTCTTTTAACAGGGCTTCTAACGCAGTGACTTTGTCTTCTAAGGCCTTTTGATCTTCACGCGCGGCAATCAGCATAAGTTCAAGTTTTTCAAATTCTTCGCGAGAGACTAAGTCCATATTTTGTGCAATATCATCAATTTGTGCGCGCGCCACTGATTTGACAGTGCTTTGTGCGTCACTTACGAAGCTGACTGCTCCGCCAGCTACACGAGCAATATTGTCGAGAATTTTGTCGCGATTAGACATAATTTTTGCATCTGTTTTTATTAAGTTTCGGACTCTTAACATGCGTGTTTGTGACTCGCAAGATGATTCATTTAAGGTTCAAAATTAAATTGTGTACGAATATCGTCATTTGCATTTATTCCTATAACATCGTTGCTGCGCTCCTTACGTAGTTTTCTACGTTGCGGCGCTTGCGCCTTGTCACAGGACAAAGCCAAACGACGATAAAGCCACTCGCTCCAAAGTGCTTATTTTAAAACGGATAGGGGAAAAAAACGCTTTTTATACTAAAAAGACTTTTCATTCTGACGCGATAAAGATATGCATGTTTTATGGATTTATCATTATATCAAATATCGCCTGTTGCTTTTTCACTTGGGCCGTTCATCGTTCGTTGGTATGCACTTGCCTATTTGGCGGGGTTTCTGATTGGGTGGCGTTATTGCCTTCGCCTTGCCACGCGCCACGGTGATGATCGCCCGAATAAAGATGATATTGATGATTTTCTGACATGGGCGGTGATCGGCGTTATTCTTGGCGGGCGTTTGGGTTATGTCCTGTTTTACCAGCTTGAATATTATATGTCCGACCCGATCCAAATCCCGCAACTATGGAAGGGCGGTATGTCCTTTCATGGTGGGTTCTTTGGGGTTTTATGCGCCTTATTTCTATATTCGAAGAGGCACAAAATTCATATTTTCAAGCTATCTGATATTGTTTGCGCGGCCGCACCGATTGGATTGTTTTTCGGGCGCATTGCCAATTTCATAAATGGTGAGCTTTATGGTATCCCAAGCAAGTTGCCTTGGGCGGTTCGTTTCCCTAATGGTGGTATATCTCTGCGTCACCCAAGTCAGATTTATGAGGCGTTGTTAGAAGGCGTTTTATTGTTTGTAATCCTTTTCATTTTATCACGATCACCCAAAGTCAAAACGGGCGTTGTGTCAGGTGTATTCTTGCTTGGTTATGGTTTGTTTCGTGCATTGGTTGAATTTGTTCGTCGTAACTTCCCAGATCTTAGACGTACTCTTAAT
>CAXBFT010000123.1:0-6455 GCA_963974945.1 uncultured Alphaproteobacteria bacterium | reverse complement strand
TCAACAAAAGCCTTATCCAATTCTCCGCCATTTTCAAGGTGATCATGAATATGCGCGCGAATCAAAAGCTCCTCAATCATTCCATTTCCCTTCGGAGTGAAATAATCCCCATATTCGCCATTTGATTTTTGGATCATGCTGATATCTTGGGACATCTCCAATTTATCGAAATTATTACCAATAACACCATACATTACATTCGGCGCATCACCGGCATAGCGTATTGTCACATCATCAAACGCAACCTCATTAAAAGTGAAGGCCAATTTATTGCCTTCGCCCATATTAATCAGGTGATCATATTCTTTAACCGCGGCCAGTGTTGTTTCTTTTGTTTCGTCCAAAATAGTTGCTTGGGTAACGCCATCCAAACCATTAAATGACTGCGTGCGCTCATTATTAGGATTGGCCTTAAATTCTTCCGCGCTCACCATCATATGGTCTGTGAAGGCCTTGTTAATCTCTTCGGCGCTTGCACCATTTGCGGCAGCGGCATCAGCTTTATCAAAAGCGACCATAACTGTTTGTTCAAGAAAATCTTTATCCGCCCCCTTAAATAACAACTTATTTACGGTACCAACAACGAAACCATCAAGGTCATCTTTGGCTGCGGCGCGCATTGCTGTTAATTTATCCGCAGGCGTGTCGCCTTTGGCCTCTTTATACTTATCCGCGAAGCCCTCTTCTATCATTGGGCGCGCATCTTGTGTTAATTCGACTTCACTCTTAGGTTTTTCACCCCAAAGCAAACCAACCTGAATACCCATCGCACTCAGCGGTCCGGCCAACATTTTACCGAAAGAACTATTTGTAAAGAAATCCTTCAAGAAATCCTTCATCCCCTCAGGCAACCATTCAGATGCCTTGCTTAAAATGCGGTTATACACCGTGTCATTTTTAGCTTCTTCAGAATTTGTAAGACCCGCGCGGTATAGAACGTCCATTTGATTGAACATACCATTTAGAACCGCTTCACGGTTTTTCTTGATTTTATCTTGATCCGTTACACCAACATTCACTTGCTCATCAAGTTTTTGCCTAACCATGGCAAAGCTTTCATTTTCAAGAATGCCCTTTATCAACGCACCTCTTTGAGATGGATCATATGCACCACTGGCGTTTTTCTCACCATTCAAGGTACGCATACCCATCATAACAAGTCTAAATTGCTCACTTGCAAATTGACCATCGGTAAGATCATCATCGCTCAGAGTTTTAAAATCTGCAAACTTCTCAGCCATAGCGCCGAATTGACCGCCCATAGTACCAATGGCATCGCCAAAAGGCTTAAGCAGCAGCGTTTCAACCGCCTGCATCGCATCTTTTGCTTCTTGGCTATCGGGTTTAATCGGCCCATTATCAGTCGATGTCGTCGTGACAGGCTGCGTAGACGTTGTTGGTTGGGTGGTATCTGTTGTTTGTGTCGTCGGATTTCCTGTTGTTGCAGGCTGTGGAACAGGCGCGCCAGTTACAACAACCTGCGCGGGGTTAACAACGACTTGAGGCTTACCGGCATCTAAAACACCACTCGCATTAACCTGACGAACACTTTCAACAATTTTATCACGGTTTTGAACCATAGAAATCAAAAGCTTCGGATTATCAAGTACGACTTGAGGCGGGTTTCCTTTAAATAGCTCATTGATTGTCTTTTCAGGAATAAATCCAACCATTGCTGCCATCTTGAATTCACCGCTATTTGCAACAGCATCAAGACTTGCCTTCAACTCATCCGCATGTTTGGACGGATCATCAGATAAATTGGCCAAATTCTTCAACAGGCCCGTTGCCTGCGCATAGCAAGATTGAAAATCTTGAAGATTATTGGGATCGCTTATTGAAATACCAATCGAAGGGAACACGTCATTACATACATAATCCATTGCCGCCTTTGTTGGCACATCAGGCTTAAATTCTTCAACTGCCACAGCGGCAGGCTGCGCTATTGTTGTTGCCGATGCGGGCTGCACAGGTGTTTGTGAAAGAGCAGCAGATTGCACAGGCGTTACGGTTTGATTGACATTCGTTTGAAGCTGCGTTGCAGCGACAGGCGTAACCACCACAGGCTTTACTTCCTCTGGGGCATAACTGAATTTATTTAAGAAATCGACACTGGCATCCCACCAAGACTTTTCTGTATTATCATCTGCCATTTTAAACACCCTTTTAGTTTTTATAAATCCACCTTCAAAAAATTTGAGAGGATTTTTTCAATCACCATTTACCGTATAATTTATTAATTCTTCTTTTATATTCGTGGTTCACATACGGCTTTATCACGAAGTTAAGCCTATTTTTGCATATTGCAGCGTTTTTTACAAATTTAATTTGCATAGTCTTTGTGATTTGCAAAAATAAAGGCAAATTTTTGCGTAATATATTAAAAACAAACCAAAAAAAAGCGCTCCCATGCCTTGAGAACGCCTTTTCAATTCAAAGCACCAATCTAAAAAATCTATTCTTGCGTTGCTTTCAACAGATTCGGATAGCTTATTAAAGTTTGATCAAGCGCGCCCTTCATAGAACTCTCTGTTTCATCCATCTTACTGAGCATATAAGTGCATGCCTCTGGTGTTGTCACTGGGATTCTTTCAAAACTGGATGTTGTCGCGCTTCTTGTACTATCAACCAATGAAAATAACATTTCAAAATCAGCCTTTGGTAAGTAATTCTGTGCCAAAGATAAATTATCAATATTAGTGCGGGCATCTTTCAGTCCTCCGCCAATTGTTTCATCCCATTTTGAAAAACGTGATGTAATTTCCTCGGCCATATCGGGATTATTTTTTGCACAAGCATCCGCAGCCTTTTGTACATCGCCGCGCACCGTGCTGACCATATTATACACTGAATAATTGGCATAGATAACCATGAAGTGATGCAGCTCATCTTTCTCCAAGGAATGCATAACATCCTTTACCTTCGATGAAAGCGCCTTTTTTTGCGCAGTTGCCAAAGAAAGGTCAGGAGCGTCCTCCGTCTGTACACCCTCCACAGCAGCAGCATCTTGTGCGTGCGAATCTTGTACAAAACCAAACAATAAAAAACAACTCATCAATACCGTAAAAACGCGTAAACCCATCATCTTTAAATCCTATATCTTATGCATGAATCATGATTAAAAAGCATATTACATGCCTATACCACATATAGCAAATACCACATATAGCAAAAAAAAACCACCGAGCGAACCCGATGGTCTTTATAGTTTGATTTTTAAATTTATCTTCTACGGATATGTTAAGATCGTGGGGCAACCAAATCCGATAATTTTAAAAATCATGCACATTAAATAAAACACATTAACTTAAAATAAATACATAAAAGCTTGCTCAAGCCTTATGAAGGTTTGCCCCTATTGCCGGTCTTTTCTTTTCTATATAAAGAGGCTACTGATAAGCATATTCCTATAAGTGCCGATAATAATGTAATCCAACCAATCATCATTTTGCATCACTCCCTTATGTTTTAATAATAGCATCCAATAGTAAATACAAAGTAAATAAAATTAAAAATAAATTATTTAAGCATTTTTACTTAATATACCTAAATAAAATAAGTATAAAATTTATATAAAATTTTATTTAAATTGCTTTTACTTCATCATTACATGGATTTTAAATTTAGGATTGATGTCATATGATGTTTAAGGCATTGTACGGAAAAACTTTTATCTGACCCATACACATCGTGAATCATAATGACCAAAAAACTTAAAAATTCAAACCGCTCTGATATTGCAATGTTTCGCGCCTTGGACATTTTGCGCCAAGTCAATGAGCGTGAAGCCACAGGACAAAATATTATTCGCATGGGCGCAGGTCAGCCTTGTTTTGGCGCGCCGCAAGCTGCCTTAGAATATGCAAGTGAAATGATGATCAAAGATCCGCGTCAGGGCTATACCGAGGCCATGGGCATGCCCGCCCTGAGAGAGCGCATCGTGCAATATTACGCAGATTACTATGGCGTTACCGATATATCCCCCGCCAATATCGTTATCACCACAGGATCTTCAAGCGGGTTTATTCTTGATTTTATTGCGGCTTTTGATGCAGGTGATCGCATTGCCCTCACCACGCCGACCTACCCCGCCTATCGTAATATTCTCAAATCCCTCAATTTAGAGGTTGTTGAAATTGAAGCGCGTAAGACCGATAATTACCAGCCAACCCTAGATCTTTTACAAAATTGCGGGCAAGAATTTGATGGTATCATCATTAATTCCCCATCCAACCCATGCGGAACGATGATTGACGAAGGGGAGTTTGAAAAAATATGCCATTGGTGCAGTAAAAATGGCATACGCGTTATATCGGATGAGGCATATCACGGCATTACCTATGGCACAAAATCACAAACGGCGCTTAAATACTCAAAAGACGTAATTGTTTTAAATACATTTTCAAAATATTTTGCCATGACCGGCTGGCGCTTAGGTTGGAGCATTCTGCCTGATGATTTAGTGGATCGCGTTAAAAAGCTATCAGAGAGCCTTTTTGTCTCCGCCCCCACCATATCACAACATTTAGCCTATAAAGTTTTTGATCATATTGATGTCCTTGATGGTTATGTCGCCGCATATCAAAAAAATCGCGACATTGTATTAAATGAATTTGCCGCGGCTAATATCACCGATGTGACCAATGCCGCCGGGGCGTTTTATATCTACGCCGATATTCACCATATGAGTAATAATAGCGAGCGCTTCTGTGAAGAAATGCTCAATGAGGCGCTTGTATCAACCACACCCGGAACAGATTTTGATTTAACGCGCGGCATACAAAATATCCGTATATGCTATGCTGATAGTGCCGATAATATCCGTGAGGCCTGTGAGCGCATTAAAGAATGGAAAGCATAATGATACAAAATCAAAAAGGCAATGTAATCTGGTTTATCCTGCTTGCTGTTGCCTTGCTGGGCTTTTTAACGGCCGTTATTAGCCGCGGCACATCATCTGTTGAACAATCCGGCAATATAGAGCGGGCTTCCATTCAAATATCCCAAACCATGCAATATGCGAAATCTATTCAAAGCGCTATTGAATATTTAACTCTGACCAATGGCTGCTCGGAAAATGAGATTAGCTTTGAAAACACTAGTGTCAGCGGCTATGAAAATATCGATGCACCAACCGATAAAGGCTGCCATATCTTTGACCCCGCGGGCGGCGCGGTTACTTGGAAGGATACCGATTCCAATAATAAAATATTTTTTATCTCAAAACAGGCAAAAATAGATCAAAGCCCAAGCAGTTCAAATGATGATGTCCTTCTTATTCTACGCGATGTAAGCGCCACTTATTGCCTGCAACTCAATAAAACATACCAAAAATGGACAGAAACCCCAAGCTGGGATGCGGGAACAGGTTACCTCTGGAGTAAAGCCGATGGATCTTACGGTACGGCCGGCGTTTCCCTTTCCCTGCCGCGACCGGGGACTGCGTGGAAAAAAAATGTAAAGACCGCGTGTTTTTACAATACCCAACTAGATGAATATGACGCTTATCACGTCTTGATACTCCGATAAAAAAAGCGCTCAAACTTTGACAGTCTGGCGCTCTTTTAAATATTTAATTATCAGGTTAAATCCTTAACCAAGGCTCCACCAGCCCTTTTTCTTTTGCTTTGGCGGCTCGTTTACAACCTCATAGTCCTTCGAAACAGGCTCAGCCTGCTTTTCTTTTTTTTCGGCTACGGCCTTCTTTTTAGCCGCAGCAGGCTTTTCTACTGGCGCTTCAACAGAAGCAGGAGCGGCAACATCATCAGATTTCACCTCCACCGCTTTTTTAGAAGGGGCGCGCTTACGTGGAGCAGCTTTTTTCTTTGGCTTTTCCTCTGTTGCGCTTGGCGCTTTATCCTCTGCACTATCATTTGCAGGTGTTGAAGACGCATCGGCCTTTACCTCAGCTTGCACAGCATCAGCATCAGCAGCCTCAACTTTTTTACGTGGGCTCCGACGACGTTTTGGCTTTTCGGCCACTTCACCATCATCACTCTTTACAACCTGTTCGGGCTTGCTTTCTTCTGCCTTTGGGGCATTTTCAGAAGCCTGCGCATCTTGTTGTTCGTTTTGATTGCTATTCTCACGCTCACCATCCTGATCACGATTGCCACGACGGCGACCACCACGACGACCACGACGACGACGATTAGATGATTGCTCCCCATCATCATCTTCTGATGTTGGTGTTGGCGCATCTTCAGATTCTTCTTCTTTG
This sequence comes from uncultured Alphaproteobacteria bacterium, assembly GCA_963974945.1. GTDB lineage: Bacteria > Pseudomonadota > Alphaproteobacteria > Micavibrionales > Micavibrionaceae > UBA1672. The sequence continues at coordinate 235 of CAXBFT010000123.1, read as the reverse complement.
ACTTGCTTCACTTGCTCAACTTTTTCAACAGCCTCAGCGGCCACGTCTTCGGCTTCCTTAGGTTTTGAAACCTCAACATTATAGTCAGAAGAAGGAATTTCATCATCAACACGAATCAGAACTTCAAATCCATAACGGCCTTCAATCTCCGCTAGTTTTTTACGCTTATGATTCAAAAGATAAAGGGCAACATCACCGGTAACGCGCACAATAATTTGTGCCGCACGGCCACGAA
>CAXBFT010000122.1:0-6515 GCA_963974945.1 uncultured Alphaproteobacteria bacterium | reverse complement strand
AAAATTTAAATACACCGCATTATTAAGGCGCAAACGATCAAAAGTGACCAATAAAGATCCAACGTCACCATTCTCATCAATGATAAGGTCATCAACCTCACCCACAACCTTATTTTTGTTATCAATAATATGGCGATCCAACATTTCATGTGCCAAAACATGGCGCGGGTTTTGAAGCGGTTTAATGCGGTTCAACTCACTTAACGTATTTTGAAACGATAAGACTTGCGTTCCATCCAACGCCCATACAGCATGCGTAGACACCACCATAAAAGCGCATAAAAACATGCTAAGACTTCTGAAATTCATTTTAATTTCTCCAATATATGCGATGCATCATACACTTATTTTATCATGGCGTACAATTTGTTGGTGCAGAATATATATGGCCCACGAAAAATCATGAATTCTCAGTAATCAATGCGCACCAAATACAGCCCATCCGCGGGGCATGTCGGGCCTGCTGCCGCTCTATTCTTTTCTTCAAGAACACGCTTCATATCCTCGGGCTGCCACTTACCACGCCCTACCATCGACAATGTTCCCACCATATTTCGAACTTGATGATGCAGGAATGATTTACCCTCAACCTCGAAAATAATCTCCTGCCCGCCGCATCCATCATATATGCGCGTTGTAATATCCAACCGATCAAGCGTACGCATCGGCGTTTTCGCCTGACATTCCGAATCTCTGAAACTTGTGAAATCATGGTGACCTAATAAATAGGCCGCCCCTTCGCGCATGGCCTCAACATCAATCGGATATTTAATATACCACGCCAAATCGCGGCCAAAGGTCAAATACGCCGCACGGTTAATAACGTGATAACGATAAAGCTTATTCACCGCATCAAAACGCGCATGAAAATCCCCATGTACTTTTTCGACCTTTAAAATGCAAATAGGTTGCGGCACAAGATGCGCATTAATGGCGCGCATGACTTTATATTCATCCATAGGCTTATTAAACGGCTCCAAATCAACATGCGCCACCTGCGCGCAAGCATGCACCCCCGCATCGGTGCGCCCTGCCACCGTAATACCCACTTTTTGACTACTAAATTTAAAAATCGCCTCTTCAATCGCTTGTTGAATGGATGGCACATCAATTTGACGTTGCCACCCCGCATAGGCGCTGCCCTTATATTCAATCGTCAATTTATAGCGCTGCGTCATTTAAGGCCTGCTAAAAATCTGGTTAGCATCAATATAACCACCATTCAAGGCGGAAGGGAAATCCATTGGCTTTTTACCTTCGGGCTGTATCGTTTCGATTTTCAAAACCGTTTTTTGACCGCATAGAATAAGGCCTTTTGAGTTAAGGACATGCCCTGCACTCACACCTTCATCACACAACGCCCCTGCAAAATTCGGATAATCCACATCGGCTAAGCTCACCGCCAATAATTTAAATCGATTCCCATGAATTTCTGCCCAAACGCCGGGCCACGGGTTTAACGCCCTAACCTGACGATCAATCTGTATAGCGGATTTATTCCAATCAACGATGCCATCTGATTTCTTCAATAAGGGCGCATAATTCGATTGCGCATTATCCTGCTTTTGCGCAGCGGGCTTACCATTTCTGGCTATATTATCCAAGACATCCGCCGTAATCCTTGCGCCCATAACGGCCAATGCGTCATGCAATTGCGCCACTGTAATTGTATGATCAAGTGTAATTTCTTCCTTGCAAATCATATCGCCTGTATCCAAACCGACATCCATCTGCATGATCGTAATACCGGTTTTCTGATCGCCCTCTAAAATCGCGCGTTGTATCGGCGAAGCCCCGCGCCAACGCGGCAACAATGATCCATGCACATTCAAACACCCATATTTCGGGGCCTCTAATACGGCAAGCGGAAGCAATAAGCCATAGGCCGCAACAACTGCCACATCCAAATTATGCCCCGCAAATTCATCTTGCGCCTCTTGGGTTTTTAATGATTGCGGGGTAAAAACAGGAATATTATGCGTATCTGCCAACATATGAACCGGCGATTTTTGAAGTTTTTGACCGCGACCCTTTGGGCGGGGTGGTTGTGAATAGACGCAAACAACATCATGATCACAATCAATCAAAGCCTGTAATGTTACCGCGGCAAAATCAGGCGTTCCCATAAAGGCAATACGAAGTTTAGCGCTCATAACAAAACTCCTAGAGCAAATTTTGCTTGCTCAATTTTTCGACTCTTTTAAGGATCATATTGCGTTTCAGGCTGGATAGATAATCAATAAACAATACACCGTTTAAATGGTCGATCTCATGCTGTACACAATGCGAAAGTAAACCTTTCGCCTCTAACTCTGCTGTTTTACCATTATAATCCAAATATTTAACGCGCACGATGGCGGGGCGCTCAACTTCGGCATATTGGCGCGGAATAGAAAGACATCCTTCTTCCATGACGCTCATCTCTTCGGATTCATATATGATTTCGGGATTGGCCATACAGATAGGATCAGGTGTTCCCTCATCCTCTTCATCGCCGTCATATCCACGCTCTGCGCGCTTTTTCAAATCCATAACCAAAACGCGGTTCAATAAATTCACCTGATTGGCCGCCAGGCCGATACCGGGCGCATCATACATTGCGCGCAACATTGCATCCATTTGCTTACGCACACCATCATTGACCATATCAACGGGTTGAGCCGTTTGCTTAAGGGCGGGGTGTGGAACAGTGATAATTTTATAATCGTTCATGGGGCATATTGATAATGGTTTTTGAGGCACAGATCAAGCACGCTTTTTCTCTTGCTCATCATCCGTGGTTAGGTTGAGTGTACGGGGCATCGATTCAATTGCGGTAAAGTCAGGCACATTCTCAATCCCTGCCTTCGCGCCCTGCAAATCCTTAAACTTACGCGCCGCAGGTAAAACCTGACGCTCCATTGAACCAAGCGCCGCATCATACCCCCCCATGGCCTTTTGCAAATGTCCGCCAATTTTTTCAAAATGGTCGGTAAATTTTAAAAAGCGCTTATAAAGCTCATAACCCAGATCAGAAATTTCCTGCGCATTATGGGCAAGCTCAATCTGCCTCCAACTCATCCCGACAACGCGAAGCAAGGACATCAAAAGCGTAGGCGAGGCAATAATCACATTCTTCGTCGCAGCAAATTCAACCAAGCTTGGATCGGCGCGCAAGGCAATGGAATAAATATGTTCTGATGGAAGAAAAAGCACGGTAAAGTCAGGGCTATCAACATTTTCCCAATAATTTTTACTGCCTAATTTCTTGACATGATCGCGCACTTGTACTGCCAATTTCAACATAATTTGTGTATGCTCAGCCTCGCTCAAATCCTCTGAAAGGCGTTGTGAAAATTCATTGATCGGCGCTTTTGCATCAACAATAATATTAAACCCGTCTTGCATTTGTATGACCGCATCAGGGCGTTGACGTCCGCCCTCGGTCTCAAAGCTCACTTGCGTTTCATAATGCACCCCTTTAATAAGGCCTGATTTTTCCAACAGCCCTTCAAGGATAAATTCACCCCAAACCCCTTGCGCCGAAGGATCACGAAGCGCCCCGACAAGGCGCGCAGTTTCACGGTTTAAATTTTGCACTTGCTCTTTCAAAGATTGGTCTGTGCCTTTGACTTGCTCAAGCGCGGCAGACATTGATTTTAAATGCTCTTGCACGGGTTTGACCATTTCATCGATGGCCTTTTGGCGTTTATCAAGATCATGCGCGGCATCGCCTTGCGCGCCTTTCAGGCGTTCTTGCGCCAATTGTAAAAACTGTTCGTTGCTTTGCTGCATAATCGCGGCCGCGGTAGCCTTAAAGCGATTATCAAGCTCTGAGCCTGCGCGATCAAGCGCGGCCTTCTCCGCCGCAACCTGCGCGATCAGCTCCGCATTTTGGCGCTCCAACACCATGACGCGGCGCATTTGGACATAAAACCCAATCGCCGCCCCAAGTAAAACCCCGACAATAATATAAAGACTTGCAGCAAAATCCATCTTTGATAGCCTAACCCATATGGTATGATTCGAAATATAACCCCATCATATACAAGGCGCATGATAAATGAAAACAAAAAGAGAACAAAATTCCATTAAAACAGGGGAAAAGGGAAATGTACTCATCTATGTTCTCATTGCTATTGCCCTATTTGGCGCGCTCAGTTTTGCCCTATCACGTCAAACCCGCAATAGCGGCACAGAAGATTTAGACGAGGCAAAGGCCGAACTTTATGCCGTGCAACTCATCACCTATGCCACGCAAGCCAAATCCGTTATTGACCAAATGATGTTTACAGGCAGCGATATTGACGAGCTCGATTTCACCACGCCAAGTGAGACAAGCTTTAACACCGCGCCACATATTCACAAAGTATTTCACCCGCAAGGCGGCGGCCTAACCCTTGCCACAATCCCCAAAAATGCAATCCATGAAATATCCTCAGTCAACGGAGCAAAATGGTATTTAGGGCGTTTTAATAATGTAGAATGGAGCAAAACAAGCGCAACAGAAATTATCTTAACAGCCCATCAAATCAATGAAAAAGTCTGCGCCGCGATCAATAATAAAATCACCGGATTCACCACTATCCCCCTTCTGACAGGGGATATAAAAGACTTCTTACTGGATACATCAACCAATAACGATCTAACCGCCTCATCATGCGCGGCATGTGAGGGATATGTAACACTTTGTGTTGGTAATAATGCGGGATCGGCGTATAGTTTTTATACCGTTCTTGCAGATCGCTAATACGTTCCATAATTATAAACAACGGCGCGAAGTTCAGGAATACCCTGCCCCTTCATACTACTGGTGTAGGAAATTTCCGGATAAGCCGCAGGATGTTTTTTCAAAAGAGCCCTGGTTTTTTCCGTAAGCTTTTCTAAATCCTCACGTCTGGTTTTATCTGTTTTCGTTAAAACGATGCGATAAGACACGGCGGCATCATCAAGCATCTTCATCAGCTCGACATCTGTTTCCTTAATGCCATGGCGCGAATCCACAAGAATAAATACGCAGCGTAGCGTTGGTCTACCGCGAAGATAAGCGAAGATCAACGCGGTCCACGCCGCAATCCTGTCCTTTGAAACCTTGGCATAACCATAGCCGGGCATATCGACCATATAAACATGATCACCCAAATTGAAATAGTTAAGCTCCTGCGTGCGGCCGGGTGTGTTTGATGTACGCGCCAATGTATTGCGACCCGTTAAGGCATTGATCAAGGAAGATTTACCTACATTTGATCGCCCCGCAAAAGCAATTTCAGGCAATTCGGCATCAGGCAAACCGTCAAGCGCCGCAACGCCAAGCATGAAATCACATGGCCCTGAAAATATCTTGCGCGCAGTTTCTATCTGCTCTTCAGAGAACTCATCTTCTATCATTTCTTTTTCTTTGCTTTTGGCTTGGTGTTCTTTTTAGGCTTTGGCGGTGTTATGGCCTTTGGCGCATCGTCGCCTTCACCAAATAACGCTTTTTCTGCCTCATCCTCTGCCATTTCCATTAATGGATTTACATCAGGACCCATTTCAACTTTTTGCTCAAGCTCTTCCTTAAAATGATCTTTATTAAAGAAGTAAATAGGAACCCCCATAGAGCGCATAATATAGGCTTGCTGCATGATAGATAAGATTGCACTAAATGCCCAATACATCCCCAATCCGGATGCAAAACCTGCCATAATAAAGGTAATAAAGAATGGGAACATATTCATCATGTCACGTTGCATTTTATCTTGTGGCGGCGGGTTGAGTTTTTTCTGCATCAACATTGCAATCAACATCACACATGGCCACACACCAATCATCAAGAATGACGGCGGATCATAAGGCAATAAACCAAATAGATTAAATATAGTTGTCGGGTCTTTGGCGGATAAATCCTGAATCCAACCAAAAAACGGTGCATGACGAATTTCAATCGTAATCAAAATGGTCTTATAAAACGCAAAGAATAAAGGAATTTGCAACAACATCGGCAAACAGCCCGACATCGGATTCACGCCCTCTTTTTGGTATAGTTTTACAATTTCCTGTTGTAATCTTTCCTTATCATCTGAAAACTCATCACGCAGAGCCGTAATCTGCGGCCCGACCACCTTCATTTTGGCGAATGATTTGTAAGAAATATTGGTTAATGGAAAAACAGCCATACGTACGATGAAGGTCAAAACCAAAATCGCAACACCCATATTCCCAAACAGCAAACCCAGGAAATGCAAAGCAAAGAAAAATGGTTTCGTAAAGAACCAGAACCAGCCAAAATCAACGGCATAATCTAAATTCATCACGCCCATTTTATACTGGTAATCCTCAAGTGTCATAACCCTTTTCGCACCAGCATAAAGGTTATAGCTGTGCTCGGCTGATGCACCATTTGCGATGGTAATCAGCGATCCCGTAAAATCAGTTTGATAACGGGTATTTTCCTTTTTCAAAACATCCGGCGCATATCTAAAACGATAAGTCGCCATTTGATCTTGTGTCGGGATCAGGGCGGTGAGCCAATATTTATCCGAAACCCCAATCCACCC
>CAXBFT010000121.1:0-6601 GCA_963974945.1 uncultured Alphaproteobacteria bacterium | reverse complement strand
CAGAATATCCAGCGCATCACGCGGGGATAGGGTGTCGGGGTTAATATTCTCTAACATCTCCTCAACATCTGATTTTTTATGCTCTTCTATAGGCGGTGCTACGCTTGAAAAAAGTGGTAGTTCATCAATAATATGTTGGGGCGCGGCGGCGTTTTTATCTGATTGTAGGATCTTAAGAATGCTGTTAGCGCGAGCAATTACGCGTTGCGGGATGCCTGCCAATTGCGCAACGTGAATACCATAGGAGCGATCGGCGCATCCGTTAATGACCTTATGCATAAAGATAACATCATTCTCCCATTCTTTGACCTGAACCGAGTGACACGATAAATGATTCAATGATTGCTCCAGCTTGGTCAGTTCATGGTAATGCGTGGCAAAGAGGGAGCGGCATTTATTATGCTCATGCAGATATTCAACGCAGGCCCATGCAATGGATAACCCGTCATAAGTCGCAGTGCCGCGGCCGATTTCATCGAGGATGACCAATGACCTTTCAGTGGAGCGGTTCAAGATTGAGGCCGTTTCAACCATTTCGACCATAAAGGTCGATTGCCCGCGGGCAAGGTCATCTGATGCGCCGACGCGGCTGAAACATTTATCAATGACACCGATATGCGCCGATTTTGCAGGAACATATGAGCCGGATTGCGCCAATATTGTGATGAGTGCGTTTTGACGCAAGAATGTCGATTTACCCGCCATATTCGGACCGGTTAGAAGCCATAGACGCTGATTTGAATTCAAATTACAGTCATTGGGAACAAAAGCTTCACTTTGTTTTTTGAGCATTTTTTCAACAACAGGATGGCGACCGTTTTGAATGTCAAAAGTCAGGCTGTTATCAACGATAGGTCTGGTGTAGTTCATTATGGCCGCAATCTCTGCAAAAGAGGCCGCAACATCAATGCTCGCCAATGCATGTGCAATATCACCAAGTTTTGCAGAAAGGGTCGATGTTTTTTGCGTTAACGCTGCAAAAATTTCAAGTTCGATAGCAATGATTTTATCCGCAGCAGAGGTAATGTCGCGCTCTAATTCCGAAAGATCAGGCGTGGTAAAACGCACCGCATTTGCATTTGTTTGTCGGTGGATATAGCGATTGCTGCTTGATGTTGTATCGCTTTTGACCATCATGGAATCGGCGCGTTTTGATGGAACTTCGATAAAGTAACCTAAGACATTATTGAATTTAATTTTCAAGGCATCAATGCCTGTATCTTTTTGGTAATTTGCTTGTAATGCTGCGATATGGCTGCGGCTATCGTCTTTTAGTTTTTTGAGCTGATCGAGTTTCTCGTGATAGCCAAGGCGCACAAAACCACCATCACGCGCCAGAGTTGGTGGTATGTCGGTAAGGGCTTTTTTTAGCTCATCATGAAAAGCGGTGATATGTGCATCATGATGCAATTGCATCAGGCAATCAGCAAACACAGCTTTTGCTGCGCTGTTATTTTGTATTTCTGCGCGAATAATCTCGCTTTGTGACAGGCCGTCACGCAACACACATAAATCTTTAGGGCCTCCGCGGTCAAGGGTAAGGCGTGAAAGGGCGCGCTCTATATCAGGGATATTGCGCAGGAAATCACGCAATATATTGCGTAAATCTGATTGTTTGAAAAAGGTTTCGACGCGATCAAGGCGCTTATTTATTTCCTCTGTATTCGCCAGTGGCGTTGATATATATGCATGCAGCATTCGTGCGCCTGCACCCGTTAATGTGCAATCAACACTATCGAGGAGGCTGCCTTTTTTATCGCCTGACATGGTGCGTGTCAGCTCAAGATTTTTGCGTGTTGCTGCATCTATTTCCATGACCGAGGCCGCCATGATTTTCTTTGGATGCGCAATATGCGGCAGCTTGCCCTTTTGTGTGCGCAAAATATAATCAATCAACGCGCCCGATGCAGATATTTCAGGTCTTGAAAAATCACCAAAGCTCTCAAGAGTTTTTACGTTGAATAATTTCTCAAGATGCTTGCCCGCCGCCTCTGAATTAAACAGGGTTTGTGAGAGACGTGTGATGCGTGAATCCCTTAAATCAATTTGATCTGCATTATTTTTTTCAAAATCATCCGAGATCAATATTTCACTTGGCATGATGCGATCAATTGTTGTGGCGATGGAGTCTTTTGATGCTATTTGAACTGAAAATGCACCTGTTGAAAGCTCTAACCATGCGACTCCGCATTCGCCGCCAATATCGGATAGGGCACAAATATAGTTATTTTGACGCGCATCTAAGAGGTGGTCCTCGGTCAATGTGCCTTGGGTCACAATGCGCACTGCCTCACGATTAACCAGTGTTTTAGATGTTGAGCGCCCCTCTTTTTTGGCACGTTCTTTGGCTTGTGCGGGGGTTTCGGTTTGTTCACAAATGGCAACTTTATGACCCGCGATGATGAGTTTTGCCAGATAGGGATCACAAGAATGAAACGGAACGCCGCACATCGGGATGTCATTCCCACCCGTTTTGCCGCGGCGGGTCAATGTGATGTCGAGGACTTGCGACGCAATAATGGCATCGTCGTAGAACAGCTCGTAAAAATCGCCCATACGGTAGAAAAGAAGGCAATTGGGATGCTCGGCTTTCAAAATATGATATTGTGCCATCATTGGCGTATGACCAAGGGCCATATAGTGATCCATTTTATCACTCACAGATGATAAGGATTCCAAATCTGAGCCATTCATAATTTTTTTGGCTGTTTGAGCCATACGCAATTCCCGTCAATGCCGTTTTATTAGTCTTTTCCGGTTGATCCAAAGCCGCCTTCGCCGCGTTCACTTTCCTCAAGGTCTTTAACGATGCTCCAATTCACATGGGTATAGCGTTCAATAACCATCTGGGCAATGCGCATACCACGTTGTACGGTGAAGGGATCTGATCCGTGATTGATAAGAATCACTTTGATTTCACCACGGTAATCAGCGTCAATGGTGCCGGGCGTATTTAAAACAGTAACACCATGGTTGATCGCAAGTCCGGATCGCGGTCTGATCTGCGCCTCAAAGCCCAGAGGAAGAGCAATGGAGAGCCCCGTTGGAATGAGGGCGCGCTCACCCGGGCCAAGTTCTAATGCGTCTTCCAATGCGGCGGTCAGATCCATGCCCGCAGATTGTGACGTGGCATATGACGGCATTTTCAGGCCAACCGCGTGGTCCAAAGGCTTAAGGGCAACGTCGATAGCATCTTCATTTATTATGTTATGTTTCATTTTCATCCATGATCGTTATTATTTTGTCGGTTAGTCTTTGCGCAATATCTATCTTGCTTGCGCGTATCCATTTTTCATTATCATTATGAGTGATCAAATGTATTTGATTTTCATCAGCTCCGAAAGTCTTTTCCTGCCCATCTGTGTTTTTTCCAACCTCATTTGCAATAATGAGGTCACACCCCTTTGATGCAAGTTTTTTTTGTGCGTTTTGGATAAGGTCTTGGGTTTCTGCCGCAAAACCCACTACAAGATGCGGTCTGTGTATCGGGTGATTTGATATATGTTTTAAAATATCGGTGGTTTGTCTGAGCTGTAGCTCTGGAACGTTGCTGGCATTGGTTTTCTTTATTTTATTGGTTTGCACTTCAACGGGAGTCCAATCACTCACTGCGGCGGCGCAGACGCAAATATCTGCGGGTAGGGCGTTTTCGCAAGCGTTTAACATCTCTTGAGCTGTTTCCACTGCGATGGTTGTTATGCCCGTAGGCGTGGGAATTGACACAGGGCCGCAAATCAATGTGACCTTTGCACCCGCATTACGCAGCGCACATGCAATAGCATGGCCTTGCTTGCCTGATGATCTGTTGCCAATAAAACGCACAGGGTCAAGCGGTTCATAGGTCGGCCCGCTTGTTACAATTGCGGTCTTTCCCTTTAGCGGTTTTTCAAAAAAAAAATCTGTGATGGCGTTGAAAATATCTTCCGGCTCACTCATACGACCAAGCCCCGTTTCCCCGCAGGCCATTTCGCCCTGTTCGGGGCCTATAAAGGTAAGGTTGCGTTTCTTCAATATTTCGACATTATGTTTTGTCGCCGCATTATTCCACATTTGCGGGTTCATGGCGGGGGCAATCAGAACAGGTGTGTCCGTTGCCAGTAATGTCGTCGTTGCCAGATCATTGGCCAAACCATGCGCCATTTTTGCCATTATATCGGCGCTAGCGGGGGCAATGACGATCAAATCACTTTCGCGACTAAGGCGGATATGTCCCATCTCTGTCTCATCGGTAAGCGACCATAAATCAGAATAAGTGGTTTCTTGTGATAGGGCTGATACGCTGAGTGGAGTGACAAATTGCGCGCCGCCCTTGGTCAATATGCATTTTACGGAGCCATGATTCTTTTTGATCAATCGAATTAAATCGAGCGATTTATAGGCGGCGATACCACCGCTGATAATGAGTAATATTTTCTTATCTGATAACATCATTGCATTATTACCACGTTTCAATGCGCTGTAAAGAAAAAGCCTCGCAATTGATATGCAAGGCTTTTTAAAATTTATAGAATTTTGTGAATATTATTCAACAGCTGGAACAACGTCTTTGGTTGCGTCTTTTACTGCGTCATGTGATTCTTCAGCTGTGTCTTCAACTGCTTCTGTTGTCGCTTCAACGGCTTCGTCAGTTGCCTCTGTTGTCGCGTCGATAGCATCTTCAGTTGCTTCTACGGCATCTTCGATTGTTTCAGATACGCTTTCTGCAGCGTGTTCAGCCATTTCACCGGCTTCTGTTGCGATGTCGCTTAATTCTGAGGTTACAACATTAACACTTTCTTCAAGTGATTTTACAGAGATGATTGGTGCTTCATCCGCTGTTGGTTCACCAGCTGCAGGCGCGATGTCCGCAAGGCTCATGCCGCTTTGTGATGTTGAAACATTATTGTAAATTGCAAAAATTGCAACAAGTCCCGCTGCTAGAACTGTTGTTGAGTATAGGATTGACTTAGTGAAGTTGCTCATCTTATGTAGCCTTTCTTCTTGTTCTTATGTTAAATACGCATGTGCGAATGAGCGGATAATGCCTGAATAAATGCATCCATGTCAAATAAAATAATATTATAGGGGGATAGATTGTTATGGAAGGTTTTTAATTACGCCTTTATCCCCTGATGCACGGCAACAATTCCCGCAGAGAAATTTGTATATTTAGCACGCTTGAATCCAGCGTCCTGCATACGTTTGACCAAGTTTCTTTGTTTCGGAAATTTACGAATACTTTCAACAAGATATTGATAGCTTTCCTCATCATTAGCAATTTTTTTACCTAATTTTGGTATGACATTATAAGAGTATAAATCATATGCCTTTGCTAAAAAAGCGGGTTGAACATGTGAAAACTCAAGGCAAAAGAACTTTCCTCCCGGTCTTAAAACACGATATGCCTCAGCCAAGCCATTATCAATATGGGTCACATTACGCAGGCCAAAGGCGATGGTGTAAACATCGACGCTATTATCTTCTAGCGGGAGTTTTTCGGCATTACCCGTTACCCATGAAAAATCATCAATCCAGCCCTTATCAATGGCGCGGTTACGTCCAACGGCAAGCATGTTATTATTAAGGTCACATAAAGTGATATTCGCACCATCGCCGACTTTATTGCGAATGCGAAAGGCAATATCACCCGTTCCGCCTGCTACATCTAAATAATCAACAGGGCGCCCTGAAATGGTGGCGCGTGGGTGAATCATTTTGATAAAACGATCTTTCCACAGGCGATGAATGCCCATGCTCATAAAATCATTCATCAGGTCATATTCATCGGCAACACTATCAAAAACGCCGATAACACCTTGTGTCTTTTCTTCGGGGCTGACCTGTTTTTCTCCGAACCAGGTGCTTTCTGGATTTTTCATGCTATTTTTCTCCTTCATAGAGTGGTAATACCTAGCATATGAGTTTAGTAAAAGCTATGGCTACTGTCGCCGGTATGACCGGATTATCACGTATCGCAGGATTCGTGCGCGATATTTTGACTGCGGCTTATTTGGGGGCAGGGCCGGTTGGGGATGCATTTTTTATTGCGCTGAAGCTGCCGAATTTCTTTCGCCGCGTTACGGCAGAGGGTGCATTTAGCATCGCCTTCATCCCGATGTATTCTAAAACGCTAGAGAGTGAAAATAAAGAAGATGCCGAAAAACTGGCGAGTAACGCCTTTATGGTGATGCTTTCCTGCCTGAGTGTGTTTACGGTTCTTGCACTGGTTTTTATGCCCTATGTGATCCGCGTCATTGCGCCGGGGTTTTCAGATGACCCAAACGCTCTATCCCTTGCGTCAGAGCTAACACGCATTACATTTCCGTATTTATTGTTGATGTCATTATCGGCGCTTTTGGGCGGGATGCTCAATGCTGTGGACCGTTTTGCACCCTTTGCCATTGCCCCCGTTTTATTCAATCTTTCCCTTATTTCCTCTATTTTCTTAGGAGGATATTTCGAAACGATCGGTCATGCAATGTCTTGGGGCGTTTTCGTTGCAGGGATATTACAATTTGTATTTTTATTGGGCTGTATCTATCGGGCAGGGTTTCGCATTATCTTTTCAATGCCGCGCTTTGATTCGGATATGAAAAAGCTCTTTCGTTTGATGGGGCCGGCA